>JAGGWL010000034.1 GCA_021157555.1 Deltaproteobacteria bacterium
TATTCCAGGGCTGTCACAAACAATAGATAAAATAATTAGAGAATTATCATAATGGTGCTGCACAAAAATTTTCTCAATTCTCCCCATACTGTCCTAAAACCTTACCCGGATTTTATTGTCAAAAAATTAGCAAAAGAAACAGCAATTCTAATTATGGTTTTTAGCTTATATTCCAAGAAGTTACGAAATGTCGTTCCGCCTAATCAAAAACCACGATCTCGTAAAATAGTCCAAAATCGCCGATTTTTTCTGATTCCTGATTTTCATGGAAAACATTACAATTTTCCCATGAAGAGGTAACACCTTGAAATAAATGATATGTTTCAGCTATTTCCAAAATTAGAATTGCTGGTTGACTTGACAAAACAGTGTTATCCGTGATAATTTAATTTTCAATGTTCAGTTTACATGGTGCCTTATAATTAAACGGGGTATAATTAAGCGGATATGATTAAACGGGCTCTTGAAAATAAACTTAAAAAAGCGGCAACACAGTATCCTGTTGTCACTGTAACCGGACCACGTCAGTCAGGAAAGACAACCCTGGTTCGTGCAGTTTTTAAGGATTACGATTATGTTTCACTGGAAGATCCGGAACTTCGTTCTTTTGCTCTTGAAGATCCACGCGGTTTCCTGCAGCAATTTAGAAAAAATGTCATTTTTGACGAAGTGCAGCGAACGCCTGAACTCTTTTCCTATATCCAGACAATAGTAGATGAAGAAGACAGGACAGGGCAGTTCATTCTTACTGGTTCTCAAAATTTTCTTTTGTTAGAAAGTATCAGTCAGACCCTGGCCGGTCGCTGTGCCATTTTACATTTATTACCATTTTCTCGGGATGAACTTACCGGGATCCCATCTTTACCTGTGAATCAGATAGGTCTGACAATCCCGACTGACCGGAAAATTCCGGTTGTAAACCTGCATAGTCAATTGTTCCATGGATTTTATCCACGTATTCACGATAAAAAACTTGATCCTCAGGATTGGCTGAAAAATTATTATCAAACATATCTTGAGCGTGACGTTCGTGAAATAATTAATGTTGGTGACCTGGAAACGTTTCGAAGGTTTACCGCTCTTTGCGCCGGTCGCACAGGACAGCTATTGAATTTTTCTAACCTCGCATCGGACTGTGGTATTACCCATACAACAGCAAGGCGCTGGTTATCTGTTTTGGAAGCAAGCTTTCTTGTCATTCTTCTCAGACCACATTATCAGAATTTCCGAAAAAGGCTGGTCAAGGCCCCTAAACTTTATTTCTTAGATACTGGGTTGCTTTGTTACCTCTTGCGCATCAGAGAACCTGATGAATTAGCATTCCACGCTGCGAGAGGCGCTATTTTTGAGACCTTTGTAGTTTCAGAACTTTATAAAAGGGCTTTTAACGCAGGACAGGATCCTGATTGTTTTTTTTGGCGGGACTCAGCCGGGCATGAAGTTGATATAATTGTTGATTTGGGCAGCGCATTGCTTTCCATAGAAATAAAATCAGGTGCCACAATAAGTAAAGATTTTTTCAAGGGTCTTAATTATTGGCAAAATCTCACAGGGACTAAAATTAAAAGTAGGGCTGCATTAATATATGGGGGCAATAATTCCGTGATACGAAATAAAATTCACATATATGCCTGGTGGAACTTTTAGGACGGGGACGAAATAAGGAACGGTGACGAGTTGCTATTTTCAGAGAAAAACTTCGTGTCGATAAAACCTTTAAAAAGGAATATGATAGAATAAGTGCGTTAATCAAGATGCAACATACTGACACCAAAGTTCACGTGTGTTATAATTAACATTGAGCAGCAATAAAAATAAATAGTTAAGCGATAGAATATTGATTTTTAACAAAATTTGTCGTTTTAATTTTTTTTCAAAGAGGGAAGGGGATTCACAATAGCTTCTCTCAGGAATTCAAATACTTCTTTTCCCTCAAGCGAGGCCGCTGTTTGTCCGGCTGTAATCTGTTTGAATAGCTCAATTTTCCCCTTATCATAACTTCCAATAAGATAATTGATTAACTTGAGCGTATTGTGCGCTTTGCTGTAGATCAGAATCGGGCCGAACATGACCTCGTCGGCTCTTCCTTTGGACAATGCGCCTCTTATTAGTTGATGAGTGATTTTAAATTCTTTGGGAGGCGGGCTGTATTTAAGTAATTCCACAAAAAGATCAAGAGATTCTATAACACCTTCCATATAACCACTTTCTAAAGAAGCAATTCCTTCTTTTTCGATATTTTCTATATCGGCCTTGTTAAAAGTGAGATCAATCATATCCACACATTCATGATGTATAGTTTCAAGAGAATCCTCTCTCTTGCTTACAACAACATCTTTGTCGTTTAATATCTTTATTGCATTTCTGAAATAAAGCATCTCCTTTACGGTTGGAGACTTTCGCATGGCCATATCATCGACGGTGGTATTGTAAAGTGCAAGCTCATTATCCAAAACAAGAATTTTGTTTTTTCCTGCATCATTTTTTTTCACGAAAAACTCAATGTCCCGGGCTTTTTGAAATTTATAAGGGCTTTTTTCCATAAGAGATTTCATGGCGGACTTATCTATTTTGCGATTACTGCCAATCTGTCCTATGGAATGCAACACTTTTTTTGCAATCTTGTTGATTTCAATTTTATTAAGAAGGTTTTCTTTAAAAGACATTACTATCTCCTTTTTATAGTCTGATATCTATATGCTTTTGTAAAAATTAAATTCGCCTGTCTTTTTTTAGTAAGAAAAATATACCAATATGAGCAAAATATTGATATATTGTTTTTCGTTATTAAAAAATAATAGATACCCTCTGTAAAACTATGGGGGTGTCTATTGTAAAGATCCTTTTCCTAAATATTAATCTTGACACCTTTAAGGCTATTTGTTAATAAAATATATTGAATGAAGAGATCATCTTTTGATTTTACTTTAAACAGTTAATTAAAATCAAAACTTTTTTACATAATTCTTAATTTTTATTGGAAAGGTGTTATGGGATTCTGGAGGATTCCGTTTGATGCAAACGAAATAGATATTACCTTGGGAGAGGTGCACATTCTGGATGACCGGTGCAAGGGCTGCGGATATTGTATTGAATATTGTCCCAGGCAAGTACTTGAATTTTCAGATAAATTTAACAAAAAAGGTTATCATCCTCCTGTCGTGGTAAATCCGAATTCTTGCGTAAACTGCCATTATTGTGAAGTTATTTGTGCAGAGTTTGCAATTTATTCAGTAGAAGTCGTTTGATCTTCGGACTTTTATTTTTTATAAGGTTTTGATAATTACATGATATGACTAAAAATATAATCGAATCAAGAGTGCTGACAGGCGATCATTTTATAACAGGTGATGTGGCCTGTACGGAGGGTGCACTGGCGGCAGGGTGTAGCTTTTTTGGAGGATATCCAATTACACCTGCAACTGAAATTGCTGAACAGATGGCTGCCCGTCTTCCAAAAGTTGGTGGAACTTTTATCCAGATGGAAGATGAAATTGCAGCCCTTACTTCCGTGCTTGGAGCATCATGGGCGGGTGTTAAAAGTATGACGGCAACTTCAGGTCCTGGTTTCAGCCTTATGATGGAGGCGATAGGTCTTGGACTATGTACTGAAACACCCTGTGTTATTGTAAATGTACAGCGTACAGGCCCTTCAACAGGTTTGCCCACTCAGGGCGCGCAATCTGATATGATGCAGGCCAGGTGGGGTTCCCATGGGGATTATGAAATTATTGTGCTATCTCCGTCTTCACCACAGGAAATTTTTTATCAGACTATAATTGCTTTTAATCTAAGCGAAACTTTTCGCCTGCCTGTAATTATAATGACCGATGAAATTATCGGACACATGAGTGAAAAGGTTGTTATACCCAAGGCGGAAACAATTGAAGTTGTAAATCGTCTGAAGCCGAAAGGGAGAAAGGATCGATTTAAACTCTTTGAACCCGGCAAGAATGGTGTAGCACTTATGCCTGCTGCCGGAGACGGGTACAAAATACATGTAACTGGCCTTACTCATGATGAAAAAGGTTATCCGGTCATGACGGTTGAGGCTCAGGCAGAGATGATGGCGAGGCTGACAGGCAAGATTAGAAACAATATTGACCAAATCATTCAAACTGAAGAATTTTTACTTGATGATGCAGAAATTGTATTTATATCATATGGGGTGTCATCCCGTACCTGCCTGGCAGCTCTGGAAATGGCACGGTCAAAAGGAATCAAGGCTGGTTTCTTGCGCCTGATTACCATATGGCCTTTTCCGGACGATCAGATCATTGCTCTGGCAGAAAGGGTAAAAGCCTTGATCACAGTGGAGATTAATCTTGGCCAAATCCATAGAGAGGTCAAACGTTGTGCTGGAGGTAAGGCTCCTGCATATTTGGTGGGACACCCCGGAGGTACGGTAATATCTCCTGAAAGGGTTTTGGAGATGGTTAAGGAGGTTCTATAATAAATGGCATCTGTTAACAGACCGCATAATCAGCAGAATCATCCGCTGGATGACTTAATTCGAAAGGATCGCATCCCTCATATCTGGTGCCCTGGATGCGGAATCGGAACAATATTTGCGTCATGCCTTACTGCTATTAAGGAATGTGTCGCAAAAGAAGAGAACGGACTTGATTTAGACAATTTTGTAATGGTTTCCGGGATAGGATGCTCCGGCCGTGCCGCCGGCTATGTGAAGCTTGATTCTTTTCACACAACACATGGAAGAGCCATTCCTTTTGCTACTGGTTTAAAACTTGCAAATAATAATTTGAATGTAATTGTTTTCAGCGGTGACGGAGATCTGTTTGCAA
>JAGGWL010000119.1 GCA_021157555.1 Deltaproteobacteria bacterium
ATTTTAATGACCTGTCCGCTAAACTGCATGCAGCCAGAAAGAGAAAGGAAGACCAGGAAGAACGGATTAGAACAGCAGAAAGCAAACTTCTGTTAAGAAAAGTTGGAGGTTCTTAGACGTCATCCATTTCATGGTTTACACTTTTTTGATGTTGGTGTATTGTATTGTCCCATGTACCAGCATGATATAAAAAATCCTGAAATAAAAGATATTATTCAAAAAGTATTAAAAACTCATAAA
The DNA here is from genome assembly GCA_021157555.1 of Deltaproteobacteria bacterium. Lineage (GTDB taxonomy): Bacteria > Desulfobacterota > Desulfobacteria > Desulfobacterales > BuS5 > BuS5. The sequence continues at coordinate 241 of JAGGWL010000119.1, forward strand.
AATCAAATCTTGTTTGCATATCTCTTCGGGTCGTATGCACAAGGGACCGCTTCACAATTTAGTGATATTGATATTGCTGTTTTTCTAAAGGCTTGCTATAAAGAATTTTTTTTGATATTAAAATCAATCTTTATCTGGATTTAACCAGGGCATTAAAACGGAATGACATTGATCTGGTGATTATGAATAAATGCAGCAACATTATTTTGATAGACAGAATAATAACCCATGGATTAGTTGTTTATGATTTAAATAAAGCTGAGCGTCTTAATTATGAACAAAAAATACTGCGCAGCGCTATTGATTTCAAAACACAAAGACAAAAGGTAATGGGAATATAATGGAAAGAATTCTGCAAAAGGCAGGTCGTCTTAATGAATATCTTACTATTATAGAAAATATCAAAAATGAATGTAATGATCGTTTTGATCATGATCCTGTTTACAGGGGAGCGCTTCTTCATTACCTGTATCTAATGGCTGACACATCTATTGTACTTGCAGAAATGGTAATTAAAAAAAAAATTTAAGAATTCCCCAATCTTATTCCGAAGCATTTGACATATTAGGCAGCAACGGTATTCTTGATCCTGAATTTGCTTATTCTTTTGCAAAAATTGCAGGGTTCCGTATTTTTCTTGCTCATGATTATGACAGAATTGAAGCAAATATTATCTGCGGAAAGGTTATTGACAGTATTTCGGATGTAAAAAAGTATATTTTACAGATTAAAAAAAGTTTTGATCTGTGAGGGTAGCAAGATTTAGCCACAGACGCACACAAACAAGCATCTTGTTTGCCAACATCTGAGAGCCGTTCCTACATTAAATATGATGTTTTATTCATAATTTCTCATTTAAGAACGAATACGAAATAATTTCCCCAAGTAGGGGCGAACCTTGTGTTCGCCCTTCGCATATAAAATCATCACTTTCATATAAAAAAAATTATTCAAACAAAATATGACTAAAAAATCTACAGCAAATTTATTTTTGGTTCCCAATAAAAAGAACAGCAAAAGTTATGCACAGTTGCTAAAATCTTATACAGAGCTATCCCTCACACACCAAACAATTGTTAATGTTCTTTCTGTGATATTCACTGAAACATCAAGAATTACTCTAATAGAATGCTTATCCATACTTGGGGCTCGCGGGCCTGATAATAAATTTTTAACAATTAAAACTCTGCCTCGTTTTATCAAGCAGATGATTTTGGATGGTATTATTGAGGGTAACTCTTCTGTGAGATGCGCTATCACCCTTAGAGAGCCAATCTGTAGAATGCTACTTGAAAATAGACTTTTCGACATTATCGCAAGAGTTGTAGAAGAAGTTATTCCGCAAAAAAAAGACTGGGCGGGGGATAGTTATCCAGATAATTACGATCAATTTGTCAGGAACATACGGATCGGTCTATATCGAAAAGATACTGCTTATGTTAAAAATTTACTTTTAAATAATCTTGACCGCTATAAAGATCTATATTCTTATCAGCATCCCTATGTGAACATTTTTAAATATTCTTTTGATGCCGACTGGATGGCTAAAAATTTATCCGATGAGCTGCTTGTGGATGTTCTCAAGGTTCTTTTAGAAAATGCCGAGAATAAGCTGCTTCCAATCAACAAGGATGTTTTTCCATTATTGCAGAGTTCCTTTAAAATAATCAAGGCGGAACTTAAATATCCAATAGCAATTCTTATTGCGGAACAGTTAATACTTCAAGGTAAAATAGCTGATGCAGAACAAGTACTTGTAAATTTTGAAGGATTGGAGGCTCTATCATGTAAAGGTTTGGCAGCTTTTCTTGCAGGTAGAAACGAAGAATCAATCTCTCATTATAACGCTGCTTTTAAGCTTTTAAAAAAAACAACAAAAAAACGAAAAATTTATTTTAACACTATTCCTGGTATTTTTTTTATTTTTGCTCTTATTAAAAGCGGTACAAATACAAATTTTCAAGCCGCAAAAAACTATACTAATACTGCGTATAATGATATTTTTAATCCTTTTCAGGAAGCCTATCGTTTTTTATTTGCTATGTTGCAAGCACGGGAAGGCGATTCTGACTTTGCAGAGACGCTTCTCTCATGGCCGCTACCACCCTCTATAATAAATCCTTTTAATAATTTTACAATAGCCCTTTCTATCTACTGGATAAACAAGAAAAAAATCGACAAGACAGAAAAATTTCTCAAAGAGCTTCATAAAAAATCTGAAAGAAACGGTTATGAGTGGCTGGCTGCTGAATCTGCCGAATTGCTGTCACGGCTTTTATCAGGCGATACCTTTTACAAAGCAAAGGCAACCCTGTTTCGTAAAAAAACCAAAATTGAGACTATAGTTGATCTTGTTAAACCTGAAGCAAAATGGGAACAGGTTTTAAGAGCCCTGACTAATATTCAGCAATTACCTTCAAAAAATAATAAAAAAATTTCGCGTATGGTATGGCTTTTTGATTTTTTTGAAAAATATCATAAATGGGATATTAGTCCGCGTGAGCAAACCAGAAATGCTAAAGGCGTTTGGAGCAAAGGGAAGCCGATTGCTCTTAAACGTTTATACAACCAGATCGAAACTTTTAATTTTTTAACACCTCAGGATATTAAAATTTGTTCCTGCATTAAAGAAGAATATGAGTCAAACTGGCGGGGTCATTCAAAGACTTCATATTATTTCAGTTCCAGAGTGCTTACTCTTCTTGTGGGACACCCGTTACTTTTTTGGGAAACTTCACCAACTGTTCAATTGGAAATTGTCAAAGGTGAACCTGAACTGATAGTGAGCAAATCTTCCAAAGGAAAATTTGAACTTTCATTTTACGGTTCTTTAGATACATACAATAAAATTCACTTGATTAAGGAATCACCGACCAGAATAAAAGTTATTGAACTTAATGAAGAAGTTAAACAGATAGCCAAAATTCTTAATAAAGGAATACAAATTCCTGCCATCGCCAAAAAGCAGGTTTTTGATGCGGTTAAAAATGTTTCCTCGCTTATAACCGTTCATTCAGAAATAGACGGTATAATTAGTGATGCAAAAAAAATGTCTGCCGATCCAAAGCCTCATTTTCATCTTTTGCCTTTTGGACATGGCTTAAAACTTAATCTTTTGACACGTCCGTTTTCAACAGATGGTCCTTATTTTCGCCCTGGAGAGGGCGGAGAAACCGTTATTTCCAAAATAGGAAATCAACAGTTTCAAGCAAAACGTAATCTTAAAAAAGAAAAAAAGCTGGCAGATCAAGCTGTTTCAGGCTGCCCCAGGCTTTTTGCTATTGAAGAATCAGAAGCAGGCGACGCAGAATGGCATATTGAGGAACCGGAAGATTGCCTTGAAACCTTGCTGGAACTTCAGGCTTTAGGTAAATCGGCAATCGTTGAATGGCCTGAAGGGCAAAGTTACAAAATCAGGCAGCAGGCGGATATTAATAAATTTCATCTCAGAATTAAAAAGCAGCAGGAATGGTTTTCCGTATCTGGTGAGTTGAAACTTGATAATGACCTTGTGGTTTCAATACAGGAACTTTTCAAACTTTTGAATAACTCTACAGGACGCTTTATTCAGCTTAAGGATGGCCAGTTTTTGGCGCTGACCAAAACATTCCGAAAGCGTCTGGAGGAAATGAAAGCCTATTCAAATAAATCCGGCAAAGATTTGCGTTTTCATCCTTTGGCAGCTCTTTCTCTGGATGATTTAACGGAAGATATTGGAAGCATTCGAGGCGATAAAGAATGGAAAGCACATTTAAAACGTATGACTGCCGCCAGTGTATTGGAGCCGAAGCTTCCTTCCACTTTTAAAGCTGAACTCCGAGATTATCAGACAGAAGGTTTTAAATGGCTTGCCCGTCTTTCCCATTGGGGTGTAGGCGCATGCCTGGCTGATGACATGGGCCTTGGTAAAACAATCGAAGCACTTTCTATAATTCTGGAAAAAGCTGCCAAAGGCCCGACTTTGATAGTCGCGCCTGTATCAGTCTGCATGAACTGGGAAACTGAAGCCGAACGATTTGCGCCAACACTAAATTTTATTTCTTTGCTGACTGGTAACCGAAAAAAAACTCTTGAAAGTTTAAAAGCCTTTGATTTGCTGGTTATAAGCTATGGTTTGTTGCAACAGACTAATGTAGCAGAAATGATTTCCGAAATAAATTTTCAAACCATTGTTCTGGACGAAGCTCAGGCCATTAAAAATTTTACGACTAAACGCTCCCAGGCGGCCATGAAGCTGAAAGGCGAATTCAAGCTGATCACAACCGGCACACCCATTGAAAATCATCTTGGCGAGCTATGGAACCTGTTCCGTTTTATAAATCCCGGCTTTTTAGGTTCTTTGTCACATTTTAACAAAAATTTTGTCGTTCCAATTGAAAAGTATCAGGACCGAAAAGCCCGGCGGCAGCTAAAAAAACTGATTCAGCCATTTATGCTGCGGCGCACCAAAAATCAAGTTCTTGAAGAACTGCCGCCTCGGACAGACATCCTGTTAAACGTAGAATTAAGCACCGAAGAAATGGCCGTTTATGAAGCCTTACGGCGACAGGCAATAGAAAAACTGGAAAATAAAGATATGCCCCCCGGCCAAAAACATCTCCAGATTTTTGCCGAGATCATGAAATTACGCAGGGCATGTTGTAACACCAGCCTTGTTTTGCCGGATACTCCACTTCCATCATCAAAACTCACAGTATTCGGCAATTTACTGGATGAACTAATCTTAAACAAGCACAAGGCGTTAGTATTCAGCCAGTTTATTGATCATTTAAAAATTATCCGGGAACATGTTGAAGGAAAAGGTATCAGCTACCAGTACTTTGACGGGAGCACCACCCAGAAAGAACGTAAAAAACGGGTCGATGCTTTCCAGGCCGGAGAAAGTGATATCTTTTTAATCAGCCTCAAAGCCGGCGGCCTTGGAATAAACCTGACTGCAGCCGATTATGTGATCCATATGGACCCATGGTGGAATCCGGCAGTTGAAGATCAAGCCTCGGATCGAGCACACCGGATCGGTCAAAAAAGACCGGTAACAGTTTATCGGCTGGTTGTAAAAGATACCATTGAAGAAAAAATCGTTGCATTACATCAAAAAAAACGTGATCTGGCCGACAGCCTGCTTGGCGGCGCAGATATGAGCGGTAAAATGTCGGCTAATGAACTGCTGCGCCTTATCAAGGAAAATTAGAAAATGACAAAATCATACATACGCATCCTGCCACAAATTGGTAATAAAATCTTTCCAGGGAAGAATAGATATATCCTGATTATAACGGATTTTAGGGAGACCATAATTTGGTCATTTTTTAATACAAAACCTTATTATGCAAGACTTTGTGTTGATAATTATTGGGAGCTTATTCTGCATCAC
>JAGGWL010000357.1 GCA_021157555.1 Deltaproteobacteria bacterium
GTTTTTAGGTGAAAGACCATATAGTTTTAATTTCAGCAGGTTCCAATATTGGCGATAAGTCAGAAAACTGCAGAAAAGGTATTTCAGCTCTTATCCGAACAAAGGGTGCCCTACTTCTTAAAGAATCAAAATTTTACAAAACCGGGCCGGTCGATTATACAGATCAGGACTGGTTTGTTAACTGTGCTGTTAAAATAAGTACCCCGCTTGAGCCGGTGGAACTTTTAACGGAGATCAAAAGAATCGAGTCTGAAGCAGGACGAAAAAAGGATGCTGTCAGATTCGGGCCAAGAGTTCTTGACCTTGATATTATTTTTTTTGATGACCAGATAATTGACCAAAAGATAGAATCGGATAATCTGATTATTCCGCATCCAAGAATGCATCAAAGACGCTTTGTTTTAATGCCGATTTGTGATATAGACCCAAGCATTATACATCCGGTATTTAAAAAAAGTATCCGCATATTGCTTGCGGAGCTTGATAACTCAGGACAGAAGGTATCTGAATTATAAGATGAAATTACTAATATTTCTTGCTCTAATATATTTTGCTTTCAGGATGCTGAAGTCCAGTCTGCAGCGAACTGGAAATATAAAACATAATGCGCGCAAAAAAGCAGAATATGGCGGCGTTGCCGGAGAAATAGATGATGTAATGGTGCAGGACCCTTTTTGCAAAGTATATTTTCCGAAAAGAGACGCTTATCGTTTAAGATACGGCGGTACGGAACTTTATTTTTGCAGCGAGGAGTGTAAGAATAAATTTATAGAATTACAAAAATAAGTTTCAATCAGGAGATAAAAATGAAATTTTTTATAGATACAGCAAATATTGATGAAATTAAGGAAGCTCACAGCATGGGGATGGTTGATGGTGTTACAACTAATCCCAGTTTAATTGCAAAGGAAGGGCGGGATTTTGAAGAAATAATTAAAGATATCTGCGAAATAGTCGATGGCCCCATAAGCGCAGAAGTAATCAGCCTGGAAACGGAAGGTATGATAAAAGAGGCCAGACACCTATCCAAAATTCATAAAAATATAGTGGTCAAAATACCTATGACAGTAGATGGACTAAAGGCGACCCGGACTCTGGCTAATGAAGGCATAAAAACCAATGTTACTCTTGTTTTTTCTCCTCTTCAAGCCCTTATGGCGGCCAAGGCGGGCGCAACTTTTGTGAGTCCGTTTATAGGACGAATAGACGACATTTCACAGGAAGGGCTTTTGCTTGTGGAACAGATAGTAGATATCTATAGTAATTATGGATATGAAACCGAGGTAATTGTTGCCAGTATACGCAATCCGCTGCATGTGCTGAATTCTGCTCTTTTAGGTGCAGACATCGCTACTATACCCTTTAGTGTGCTTAAAAAACTGGCGGGTCATCCCCTTACTGACAAAGGGATTAAAGCTTTCCTGGATGATTGGAACAAGTCACAGAAATAATATTTTTATGAAAAAATTTTCAAAAACAAAGATAAAAGAAATTCTGATACATCCCAACAGCTTAACCTTGTTTAGAATAGCTGCGATACCAATCATTATTATTCTGATGATGTATCCAAACAGGTTTTGTTCATTTCTGGCAGCGCTTTTTTTCAGCGCTGCCGCTATTACTGATTATCTGGATGGATTTTATGCCAGAACAAGGGGACTCGAAACCAGTCTGGGAAAGGTGATGGATCCGGTGGCGGACAAGCTGCTTATCTCTTCATCTTTCATAATGCTGGTTTCCCTGGGCTGGATTCCAGCCTGGATAGTTTGTGTTATAATAGGAAGGGAGCTTGCCGTAACCGGCCTTCGTACAATAATAGCTGGAAGCGGGGAAGATGTTTCAGCCTCAAACCTGGGCAAATACAAAACAGGCTTTCAGATAGCAGCGGCTATTCCTCTGCTGATTCATTCAGAATACCTGGGAATTAATTTTCATGAGATAGGCTATGTTTTATTGTGGGGTGCTTTGATATTCACAATATGGTCAGGTGCCGATTATTTTTATAAATTTAAGAAACTCCTTAAATTTTAAAAAAGAAACCAATAAACCTATGGAAAATTTATTATGAGCGAGTACAACCTGGATTTCTTCAATTGGACAGAGCAGCAGGCCGAATATCTCAAAGCAGGAAAGTTCTATCTGCTTGATATAGAAAATTTAGCCGAGGAAATTGAAAGTATGGGAAGAAGCGAAAGGCGGGAACTCTTAAATAGACTGGCAGTTCTTTTAATGCATCTGTTGAAGTGGCAATATCAACCCCATTTGCAAACCCGAAGCTGGAAAGTAACAATTAGAAATCAACGTGGTGCGATTCTGGATCTTTTAGAAGACAGCCCAAGTCTGAAAAGTGTTATTGTTGATAAATTTGCTAAAGCCTATCAAAAAGCAAGACTTAATGCATCAGACGAAACCGGAATACCGTTAAATAGATTTCCGGACTCCTGTCCCTGGTCTGTGGACAGAATTCTGGAAGAAAATTTTATACCAAATATTGAGGCAATGGAAAAATAGTCAAAATTTAATTTATTTAACTGTTTTTTTATTGACTTAAATGCCGTCAACAGGTAAATATAATATTTTGTTGAGCGGGAATAACTCAGCGGTAGAGTGCGACCTTGCCAAGGTCGAAGTCGCGGGTTCAAATCCCGTTTCCCGCTCCATTTTTTTGGCGGCATAGCCAAGTGGTAAGGCAACGGTCTGCAAAACCGTCATCCACCAGTTCGAATCTGGTTGCCGCCTCCAAATAGTCCTTTTTTTTCTGCAATATCCTCTTTTCATTAAAAATTATCTATTTAGCCTTTTCTAATAAAACAGGAGTTATTAAATATGATCAAGCGTGGTTATTATGACGGATTCGGAGGAGCCTTTCTCCCGGAAATCCTTGTGGCGACATTTAATGAACTCGACAATGTTTTTGCGCAAGCAAAAAAAGATCCTGCTTTTTGGGAAGAGTATAAAGAGATAATGTCCGACTATTCATGCCGCCCCACACCTTTAACCTTTGCAGAAAATCTTACGCGACATTTTGGCGGACCCAGAATATATGTAAAGCGTGAAGATCTTAATCATACAGGAGCTCATAAAGCCAACAATGTAATGGGCCAGGGTTTGCTGGTTAAAAGAATGGGTAAAACAAGAGTGATCGCTGAAACAGGTGCGGGCCAGCATGGGGTTGCCACCGCCACAATGGCTGCCAAATTCGGGTTCAAATGTACTATATATATGGGTGAGGTCGATATGCTGAGGCAAAGGCCGAATGTTTTCTGGATGGAACGGCTTGGAGCTGAAGTAATACCCGTGCTTGATGGAACAAAAATTTTAAAGGATGCGATCAATGAGGCTTTCCGTGACTGGGTAAAAAATATGGATACTACCCATTATGTGCTTGGCACTGCCTGCGGCCCGCATCCATTTCCGGAAATGGTATCTTTTTTTCAATCTATTATCGGCAAAGAGGCGCGTAAACAGATCCTGGAAAAAGAAGGCCGGCTTCCTGCCCGGGTTTATGCTTGTGTAGGCGGCGGTTCTAATGCTTTGGGCATATTTCAGGGATTTCTTGATGACCCTGTTGAACTTGTGGGTGTAGAGGCCGGAGGCCTCGGCCTCAATTCGGGACGGCACGCTTCCCGCCTTGCTTCCAAAGATGCAAGCATAGGCATTGCGCAAGGATATAAAACATATTTTCTTCAGAATAATGACGGGCAGATGAGAGAGACCCATAGTGTGGCGGCGGGGCTTGATTATGTGGGTGTCTCTCCTATTCTTGCTAAACTCAAAGAAAATGGCCGTGTCAGGTTTGAATCGGCAACAGATAAAGAGGTCATTGATGCCCTCTCCATGGCGATGAAAAAGGAGGGCCTGATTCCTGCCCTGGAATCTGCACATGCTTTTGCTCAAGCATTTAAAGAGGCGCCGCAGCTTTCAAAAAAAGATATAATTATTATAAATCAGTCTGGCCGGGGTGATAAGGATATTTTTACGATTGCAGATGCTTTTAACGATCCATCCTGGCGAGAATTTATAAAGGGTAAAGCGGAGGAGTATAATGCTTGAATCTTATCTGTTAAAAAAATTACAGGAAAAAAAGATTCTGTTAATGACCCATATAGTATTAGGTTATCCGAATTTTGAAGACTCCTTTAGAATAATTGAAACTATGGTCAATGCAGGCGTAGATCTGATGGAATTACAGATACCCTTTTCAGAGCCTGTTGCGGATGGCCCTGTTATCCTCCATGCCAATCAAAAATCCCTGGCAGCCGGGGCAAGAGTAGAACGATGTTTGGATATGGCAGAGAAAGTTGCAGAAAGTTTTGATATTCCTTTTCTTTTTATGAGTTATTATAATATCCTTTTTAAATATGGAGTCGATAAATTTACCAAAAAAATGAGTGATATCGGCATATATGGCGCCATTGTTCCTGACTTGCCGCCCGAAGAGGGAGATGCCTATCTTAAAGCCATGACAAAAAATAATCTTGCTCCTATATTTATATTTTCACCGACCACACCTGATGAACGGCTGAAATATCTCGCCTCATTTGGCGATGGTTTTATATACTGTGTGGCCAGAAAAGGGGTAACAGGTAAAAATACCAGTTTTTCAAAAGATCTGAACTCCTATCTTGCCAAATGCAGAAAAGCAACAAAACTTCCTCTGGCTTTAGGGTTTGGGGTTAAAGAAAAAAAAGATATTGATTTTCTAAAAGGTAAAGTCGATATAGCGGTTATAGGTTCTGAAACGATTCGTTTAGTCGATAATCAAGGGGTTGGAGTTGTAGGTGATTTTATCAAAAGTCTCAAAATATAGATTTCCGTCTATTCCCATTCAGTGATATAAAATAGGATATTGTTATGAATAAAGTTAAGGCTCTTGTCTTAACCGGTTACGGTTTGAACTGTGATTATGAAACCGCATATGCTTTGGAACTTGCAGGCGCAACACCGCACAGGGTTCATATTAATTCACTCATAAATGGAACAGTGATGCTGAAGGATTTTCAGATCATGATTTTTGTGGGCGGATTCAGTTGGGGTGATGATCACGGAGCAGGTGTAATTCAGGCTGTACGAATAAAAACCAATATCGGCGATCAGATTCTTGAATTTATTGAACATAACAACCTTGTGCTGGGAATTTGCAACGGCTTTCAAACACTGGTAAATATGGGCCTTTTACCCGCATTTAAACAAGACGCAAATGCTGAACCTGAAAAAAACAGATCAGTTGCGCTGATATACAATGACTGTGGCAACTTCAGGGATGACTGGGTACATTTAAAGGTTAATCCCGCATCATCCTGTGCTTTTACAAAAGGATTTGACAGACTGGAATTTCCTGTAAGGCATGGAGAAGGAAAATTCTATGCCGATGAATCTGTAATCGAAAAATTGATTAATAATAATCAGATTGTATTAAGCTATGCTTTGCCGAGCGGTGAGCCGGCCGGAGGGCAATTTCCATTCAACCCGAATGGATCGGTTAATGACATTGCCGGTATATCTGACCCAACCGGACGTATTTTCGGATTAATGCCGCACCCTGAAGCATTTAATCACTGGACAAATCATCCTGACTGGACAAGAATAAAAGAAAAACTGAAGCGTCAGGGTAAAAAACCGACTACAGAACCGACTACAGGCATACAGTTATTTCAAAATGCAGTAAATTATTTTTAAACGTTAAGGAACGGGCACGAAATAACTTCCACAAGTAGGCGGTGGTGGGCAGCGCCCACCACCTTACACTGTAACTCTCTGCTATTTAAAGGCGTCCCCGTTCCTAAATCAAATTGACGGCGAGAACGGGCCCTAAATATATTCCCGAGATTTTGATGATTTAAGGTATTCAATCTTGTTCAGCCCATTAACATAGGCTTTGGCGCTGGCCACTATAATATCCGGATCGGCTCCCCGGCCGAGGGCTATCAGACCGTTTTCCTTTAAGCGAACGGTTACTTCACCCTGAGCATCTGTGCCTCCGGTTAAAGCGCTGATTGAGAATCTTAACAGCTCTGCGCTGGTATCAGCCAGTTGCGCGATAGCATTAAAAGCGGCATCTATTGGCCCGTTTCCGTAACTCGCTCCTTTTACACTCCGGCCATTGATACCGAGCTTTATGCTTGCCATCGGAAAAACAGTTGTTCCGCTGGCTACGTGCAGATATTCAAGTAAAAATACGTCTTTGGTTCTCAAGATACCTTCGGTAACAATTGCTTCAAGATCTTCATCTTCTATATTTTTCTTTTTATCAGCAATTTCTTTAAATTTGATAAATACTGTTTTCATATCTTCATTTGAAAGCTCATATCCCATCTCCTGAAGATGTGAGCGAAGAGCATGCCTTCCCGAGTGCTTCCCGAGGACAAGTTTATTGCTTACAAGACCTACTGTTTCAGGTTTCATGATTTCGTAGGTCATGGGATTTTTCAAGACTCCGTCCTGATGAATACCCGCCTCGTGAGCAAAGGCGTTGGCTCCGACAATAGCCTTGTTGGGCTGTACCATGATTCCGGTTATCATACTCACCAGCTTGCTGGTGGGACAAATAAGCTCAGTATTAATATCGGTTGATATCGGGTAAAAATTGGGTCTGGTAGTCAGGGCCATAACAACTTCTTCCAGGGCGGTGTTTCCGGCTCTTTCCCCGATTCCGTTGATGGTTACTTCGGCCTGGCCGGCGCCCGCACTAATTGCCGCCAGGGTGTTGGCCGTGGCCAGCCCCAAATCATTGTGGCAGTGAACGCTTAAGACCGCTTTGTGCATATTTTCTGTATTAGCCATAACATATTTGATCAATTCAACATATTCATGCGGAACAGCGTACCCTACTGTATCGGGCAGATTCACTGTTGTTGCTCCGGAGGCAATTGCTGCGCCAAAAATTTGACATAAAAAATCCCTGTCACTGCGTGATCCGTCTTCGGCTGAAAATTCAATGTTGTCAGTCAGTGTTTTTGCATATTTGATGGAATTAATAGTTTCCTGAAGCACTTGATCCTTGGTCATATTCAGTTTATATGCCATATGCAGATCAGAGGTGGCGATAAATATATGGATTCTCGGCTTGGCTGCTTTACAAACAGCGCCCCATGCTTTGTCAATATCCTCTTTGCTGGTACGCGTTAACGCGGCAATTTCAATATGTTTTACCCTTTTTGAGATCTCGGAAACTGCTTCAAAATCTCCTTCTGACGCTGCCGGAAAACCGGCTTCAATAACATCCACACCGAGTTTTTCCAGTTGCACCGCCAATCTCATCTTTTCCGCGGTATTCATGCTTGCGCCCGGAGACTGCTCGCCATCCCTTAATGTAGTATCAAAAAAAATTATTCTATCTTTCATTCTATCGTTCATCTCCTGTCCCCTCTTTTTTTGACAACTTGTATTGCAAACTATCTGCCAAAGCCTGCCAGCTTGCCTCTATTATATCTTCGGAAACACCTATAGTACTCCAGATATTGTTTGTGTCTCTGGATTCGATAATCACCCTGACCTTTGCCTTTGTTCCTTCTCGTCCGTCTATTACTCTTACCTTGAAATCTACAAGCTGGGTTGATGAGAGGACACCTGGATAAAATTTATTCAGAGCTTTGCGAATTGCATTATCCAAAGCGCTTACAGGGCCATCTCCCTCGGCAACCGTAATCTTCTCGACTCCATTGGCTGAAATTTTAATAGAAGCCTGAGAGGTGCATGGCCTGTCTTTTTCCTTTATAATTGTAACCATAAAGGATTTTAACTCAAACATCGGCTTGAACTGATCTTTAAATCTTTCAATCAATAACTTTAATGAACCATCGGCAGTCTCAAACTGATATCCCTGCTGCTCCAGCTCTTTTATTCGGGTTACCAGCCGGCTGCTGTCAACACCGTCAGCATCCAGGTCTATTCCCAGTTCTTTGGCTTTATATTCCACATTACTCTTTCCTGAAAGATCCGACATCAAAACCCGCCGCTTGTTTCCTACCAGCTCCGGCTGCATATGTTCGTAAGCCAGTGGATTTTTCATAATAGCGCTTACATGGATTCCGCCTTTATGCGCAAAAGCGCTTTTGCCAACAAATGGCCTGTTGTTCAGGGGCGTCATGTTAGCTGTATCGCTTATAAATCTTGATAATTTCTTTAGTTTTTTAATATTTTCGCCGGAAAGACATTGCATTCCCATTTTTAATGCCAAAATCGGAATAATTGATGTAAGATCCGCATTACCGCATCTTTCACCGTATCCGTTAATAGTGCCTTGTACCATAACAGCCCCTGCCTGAACTGCGATTATGGAATTAGCCACAGCAAGTCCACTGTCATTATGTGTATGTATGCCGATTTTAACCGGAAGATGGTCATATTGATTATATTTTTGTTTCAACTTCTTTGTCAGACAGGAAATGATAGTTTGAATGTCAAAGGGGAGCGTCCCTCCGTTAGTATCACATAGCACAAGAATATCCGCTCCGCCGTCTACAGCCGCAAAAAGAGATTGCAGGGCATATTCCTTGTTAGCTTTATATCCGTCAAAGAAATGTTCAGCATCAAAAATTACTTCGCGTCCCCTTTTTTTTAAAAAAGCAACGGAATCATTAATCATGGCAAGATTCTCTTCAAGGCTGTTCTGCATGATCTGCTCAACATGCAGATCCCAGGTTTTTCCAACTATGGCGACTGCCTCCGTGCCGCTGTTAAGAAGCGCTTTCAGATTATTATCATTTTCAGGAGTAATCCCCTGTTTCCTTGTTGCTCCGAATGCGGTTAACCTGGCATTTTTAAAAGTTATTTCTTTTGCCATATCAAAGAAAAGCATGTCCCTTGGATTGGAACCAGGCCATCCGCCCTCAATGTAATGGATACCCATATCATCAAGCTTTTGCGCAATGACAATTTTTTCTTTAGCTGTAAAGCTGATATATTCTCCCTGGGTACCATCTCGCAGGGTGGTATCATACAACAAGACTGAATCCATGCTTTTCTTCTCCCTAAATTGAAAGATGCCGAATTTTTCTATTTTTGTCCTCGTTCCTAAGTCATGTAATCGTTTACCAGTGCCTCAGGTGTATGCGTTCAGGGCGAGTGACTATAGTAAACCTATGTCGCTTGCCCTGAACGTGTGCAGATGAGGCACTGGTGAACGATTACTTATTTTTTTATGTTCTCAGGCCTTAATGAGCGAACTGCTGCTCCTGCCAGCCACATCTCGGAATTTTTTATCTTGTTTAATTCTGCTGTAAGTTTTTTCTGATAATCAGGAGCGCTGTTTACTTCCAGAACCCGTTCTGTTTCTTTACCAGTTTTAACCCGGTCGTATAAATCTTCAAAAACAGGAGTAACCGCATCCCTGAATTTCGGCGCCCAGTCCAATGCGCCCCTCTGTGCTGTAGCGCTGCAATTTGAAAACATCCAGTCCATGCCATTTTCACCGACCAGTCTTATGAGGCTTTGGGTCAGTTCTTCGACGGTTTCATTAAATGCTTCACTGGGGGAGTGCCCGTTTTTTCTTAATATATTATATTGGGCTTCCATGGTGCCAGCCAGGCAGCCCATAAGAACGCCGCGTTCGCCGGTCAAATCGCTGTACACCTCATTTTCAAAAGTAGTTGGAAAAAGATATCCTGATCCTATGGCTATTCCCAGGGCAAGGGTTCTTTCTTTGGCTCTCCCTGTATAATCCTGAAAAACCGCATAGCTTGAATTAATACCGCTGCCATCAAGAAAATTTCTGCGTACATTAGTGCCTGAACCTTTTGGAGCCACCAGAATAACATCAATATTGCCAGGAGGTACAATTTTGGTTTGATCTTTATAAACAATTGAAAACCCATGTGAAAAATATAAGGCATCGCCTTCATTAAGGCATTTTTTTACTATAGGCCAGGTGGCAGTCTGACCAGCATCGGAAAGGAGTTCTTTAATAATTGTCCCCTGTTTTGCAGCTTCTTCAAGAGGAAAAAGAGTTTTACCTGGAACAAAACCATCTTTAATCGCTTTCTCCCAGTAAGAGTCTCCTTCAAGCTGTCCTATGATAACGTTAAAGCCGTTATCCTTGAGATTCAAAGCCTGCGCAGGACCCTGAACCCCGTATCCAAGCACAACTATGGTCTCATCTTTAAGCACTTCTCTGGCTTTATCCAGGGAAAACTCTTCCCTGGTAACAACATCTTCTACTACTCCTCCAAAGTCTATCTTACCCATTTTATTCTCCTTATTTTTTCTATTTTTTTGTATATTGATCACGCAGCAGCGCAATAATACCGGTTTTGACTATCTCCTTAATGCCTATGGGCTTAAGAAGTTTTAAAATAGCATCGATTTTACTCTGATCTCCGGTTGTTTCTATAATATAATGTTCTATTCCCACATCAACAACTTTACACCTGAATATATCCACCATTCTTAAAATTTCAGCGCGATGTTCCGATTTTGCCGTTACCTTGATCAAAACCATCTCCCGCTGAACATATTCCGCACCTGTAAAATCATTTACCTTGATCACATTGATCAGTTTGTTAAGCTGTTTCTCTATCTGTTCTATAACAGGCGCATCGGCTTTCGTAACAAGAGTAATACGGGAAACCAGAGGATCCATGGTTTCGGCAACAGCCAGACTTTCAATATTGTATCCCCTGCCGCTGAAAAGGCCTACTATTCTTGAAAGTACGCCCGGCTTGTTATCAACCAGAATTGAGAGAACATGTTTTTCTATTGTCATGATAACATCCCTTTCTATTAGTGCCCGAACGAAAACTATAAAATTTTTTCAAGTTCAAGGAAGGAAAAAAAATTAACCACAGGAATACATTAAGTATTTTGAGGATTAAATTTTTTTCCTGACGCAGAAATTGGAAAAATTAGCAGTTTTCGTTCAGGCACTATCTATACTAAAAGCATTTCTGTTATGGAAGCGCCTGCAGGAACCATAGGATAAACAGACTCTTCCCTTTCCACAACAAACTCCATTATAACTGTCTTTTTGGAAGAAAGGCCTTCTGACAGCACACGCTCAACATCTTCCGGTTTTGAGGCTCTTAAACCTACTGCTCCATAAGCTTCTGCAAGCTTGACAAAATCCGGGGCATGCTCCATGCCGGTGCTTGAATAACGTTTATCGTAAAATAATTCCTGCCACTGTCTCACCATGCCAAGATACTGGTTGTTCAGAATAACAATATTTATCGGAAGATTATATTGAACAGCAGTTGCCAGTTCCTGACTGTTCATCTGAATACTGCCATCGCCGGCTATATCGACAACAATCTTATTCGGGCATGCGACCTGGGCACCGATAGCCGCAGGCAGTCCGAATCCCATACATCCCAGGCCGCCTGAGGTAATAAAATGGTTAGGCTCATCAAAATGATAATACTGGGCTGCCCACATCTGGTTTTGCCCCACTTCCGTAGTTATAATGGCCTTTCCCTTGGTTAATTCATAAAGCTTGTCAACTACATATTGAGGTTTGATAATATCAGTTTGAGTGTAAGATAACGGCATGGTGTTCATCCACTCATTAATTTTATCGAACCACTTCTTGCGCTTCTGACTTATATCACCGAAATCTTCATTTTTTATCAAATTATTAAGATGATTCAGTGTGATTTTGCAATCTCCAACAACAGGCACCGAAACCGAAATATTCTTCTGAATAGATGTGGGATCAATATCTATATGAACAATTTCCGCATTTGAGGCGAATGTATCTGTTCTTCCCGCGACACGATCATCGAAACGGACACCTACGGCAATCAGTAGATCGCATTCTCCTATGGCCATGTTGGACCTGTATGTGCCATGCATACCGACCATCCCCAACCACAAAGGATCAGATGCAGGAAATCCCCCCAGCCCCATTAAAGAGGCAGTTACGGGTATCAGGGTTTTACGCGCAAATTCAGTTAGTTCTTCATGCGCTTTGGAAAGGATAATGCCGCCGCCTGCAAAAATAACAGGTTTTTTGGCCTTTTTAAGCAGTTTTACAACCTTGTTGAGTTGTTTAATGTTCGGATTGTAAGTTGGATTGTAAGATCTTAGCCTTACTTTTTTAGGTGATATATATTCAGCGAGTTCATTAACAATATCCTTTGGTATATCAATCAACACCGGTCCGGGACGACCTGAACCTGCTATATAAAAAGCTTCTTTAATGGTTTTTGCAAGATCCTCTATATTTTTGACAAGATAATTATGTTTTGTGCAAGGTCTGGTTATTCCAACTATATCGACTTCCTGGAAAGCATCATTTCCAATAAGTTTAGTGGGGACCTGGCCTGTTATAATAACTATTGGAATTGAATCCATATATGCTGATGCTATGCCGGTAACAGTATTGGTGGCACCGGGTCCTGATGTTACCAGGCAAACTCCGATTTTGCCGGCCGCTCTTGCATATCCGTCAGCAGCATGAACAGCTCCCTGCTCGTGGCGCACAAGAATATGACGCATTTCCGTTCTGGCAAGTTCATCATATATATCCAGTACTGCTCCGCCGGGATATCCAAAAATTGTATCAACGCCCTCTTCTTTGAGAGCCCTCATAAGGATCTGCGCACCTGTAAGTTTCATAGGTTTTCCTTCCATAAAATTAATTACAAACTGAGACCTTTGCAAAATGTTCAATTTCGTTCGAGTTCAAGAAAGGCGAAAATTTTAACCGCAGGAATACATTGAGTATTTTGAGGATTAAAACCCTTTTTAAGATCAGGTTGCCTGACGCCAAAATCGGGCAAAAGGGGGCGTTTTGCAAAGGTCTCAAACTATTGAACAATCGCTCCCTTACTGGCAGATGAAACCATCCGTGCATATCTTGCCATATATCCCTCTTTTATCTTGGGTTCAGGAGCAGACCAGGCTGAAAGTCTTTTTTTAATTTCCTCTTCAGAAACCTTTAAAGTAATCTTTTTTTCCGGAATATCAATAGCAATAATATCTCCTTCCTCAACAATTGCAACAGGTCCCCCCTGCATAGCTTCGGGTGAAATATGCCCTATTGATGCTCCTTTGGTTCCTCCTGAAAAACGCCCGTCCGTTAGGAGTGCCACATGCGCGTCAAGCTTCATTCCCGCAATTGAAGATGTCGGTGTCAGCATTTCACGCATGCCAGGCCCGCCCATCGGCCCTTCGTACCGGATTAAAATAACATCACCTTTTTTTATCCTGCCATTCATTATGGCATCTGTAGCATCCTCTTCCGATTCATATACCCGTGCAGGGCCTTCATGACGTAACATTTCATCAAGTACTGCGGATTGTTTTACAACGCATCCATCAGGGGCAAGATTGCCGAATAAAACGGCGAGTCCGCCTTCCTTATGATATGGATTATCAATCGGCCTGATAATATTTTCATCTTTAATAAATTGCTCTTTAATATTTTCACCTACGGTCTTTCCTGTGACGGTTATAGCTTGCTCATTAATCAAACCTGTTTTTGCAATTTCCTTTATAACAGCCTGAATGCCTCCGGCAAGGTTCAGATCCTCCATGTGATGTATTCCACCCGGGCTTAATGAACAAATATGGGGCACTTGTGCGCTGATTTCATTGATCATGTCAAGATTTATGTTTATATTCGCTTCTTTGGCAATTGCCGGTAAATGAAGAATAGTATTTGTTGAGCATCCCAGCGCCATATCTACAACCAGGGCATTTTTAAAAGCCTCTTTGGTCATAATCTGCCTAGCGGTTATATTTTTTTCAAAAAGGCTTACAATTTTCATCCCCGCCTCTTTTGCCAAACGGACCCTGGCAGACATGACAGCCGGGATAGTGCCGTTGCCAGGCAAGCCCATCCCTATTACTTCAGTCAGGCAGTTCATGGAATTGGCCGTAAACATACCGGCGCATGATCCGCATGTGGGACAAGCTGAATTTTCAATTTCATTTAAGCGCTCTTTGCTCATATTACCAGACTGAACAGCACCAACCGCTTCGAAAACAGTCACCAGATCTATTGCCCCTGAACCATCCGGATCTTTACCGGCCAGCATGGGGCCTCCGCTGATAAAAATTGTAGGGATATCAAGGCGGGCCGCCGCCATGAGCATGCCCGGCACAATTTTATCGCAATTTGTCACCATCACTATGGCATCCAATGCATGGGCTATTCCCATTACTTCAACGGAATCTGCGATAAGCTCCCTGCTTGCCAGAGAATATTTCATCCCGATGTGATTCATGGCAATACCGTCACAAACACCAATGACGCCGAATTCACAAGGCGTACCACCGGCCATGTAAATACCGGCCTTTACCGCCTCTGCGATTCTGTTCAAATGAACATGGCCTGGAATCAGGGTGTTGGCTGAATTAGCAATCCCTATAAGTGGTCTTTGAAGCTCTTCATCAGTATAGCCGATAGCCTTGAAAAGACTGCGATGAGGTGCTCTTTCAATACCTTTTTTAACATTGTCACTTTTCATTATTTTCAATCTCCAAAAAAAAATCCGTTATCAGTTTTGTACGCTGATAACGGATTTTATAAATTAGATATAAAATTAAGTCATCATCAGCCATCATCCTGCAGGCAGACAAGAATCTCCACCAATAGAGATAGAAGACTAATAATAATGACTAAAGATATATTCATTGGTAAGCTTTTTTAAAAGTTGTTTTCTGAAGCAGACTATTCATTTTATAAATAGCCTCCATTTACAATAGCTGAACTTTTTCTAACAACCATAAAAAGCATTGTCAAACTGTTTTTTTAATTTTTTTTATCCTTCATTTCCTGTTTTACACTTTTTCTATGTTGGTTCTCGCCTGGTTTCCAGCAATTCCCCTTTTTATCTCTAAAAATAATTTAAAAAATCAGGGAGGACACTTATGGCCTAAAGTTATTTTATTTATCGCCGATAATAGAATTAAGAAACTGAAACGAAATAATTTCGCGGCATTTTTAATTCTTAGGAACGGGGACGAAATAACTTCCACAAGTAAGCGCACAGATTTAGGTCAGGTTTGTTCGATCTGAAAGTACAAAAGTTGCAGGAATAGCGAGCTATTTCAAGATTTTTGTGCTTTCATATCGGGCAAAGATGCTCTGAAGCTGTGGTACATAGTTAGGGAATTTGTTTCGTCCTCGTTCCTTAAAGGCATTATATGATATTATCAAGCTATTTGCCAAAACAAAGATTACTTGTTGTGACTGCTTTCTTAATCTTCTTCACTTTTGTCATTTTTCCCAATTACTCAATCTCCGGTTACCAACCGGACTATTCCCGCCTGGTTGAACTTATAAGATTGCAGGATATTGAAAAGCCTTTTTACGTTTTTAACAATTTTGTAGATGAACCGGAACCGGAATGTTTAAAGGCAACTTTAAAATATTTAACAGAGCACCAAACTTTTATAGATAAACTCAGAGCAGATTTACACAGTCCTACCCTGCGATGGGAAATCAAAAAAATGGAACACAGGTTGCTCTTTGTTCCTGAAACACGAAAAGAATTTGTAAAATTATACGAAAGCTACTGCCATGATGTGCTGAATTTTATTTTTAAAAAAACAAACCTGAAGAATCCATATAAAAATATTTTAACACTTGACCATGAAGTGGGGTCTTTGTTTGATAATAATCTTGATCCTGATGGTATAACAGCATGCCTGGTTCATAATCTTGCCAAGGAATATAATGCGTCTTGTGTTTTTTACAGCCAGGGAAGCAGCCAGGTAAAAGTAAAAATAAAAGGCCGGATTATAACCGGTGAAGTCGGTTCTTATACAAGCGATATCTTTTTGCACGATGACGGCTCTGTTGAATTTATAAGGAATAATTATACTATATGGCAAAATAGCGCCGAGAATCCTTATACAGCCTTAATGGTGCCGGTTGAGGAAACCTTACATATCTTGCTGCGTGAGTCTACTGAAAATATGATTAAAAAAGAAATATTATTAAATTCTATTACAAATATTGATGATGTAATCCCTGTAGCGGACGGCTGGCTTGCCATTGAAGAGGCTGTGGTCGGAGGGATCGTTAACGAGTTGCTGCCCTCTTTTTTAGAAAGGCATATTACTAATCTGCCTTCTTCTTTCATTGATGAGGATCTGCAATTAAAAAACAGATTCAAAAAATACAAATATTTACAAAAAGGTATCTGTGTCGTGGAAAGGATCGGATACGTGGAGGCCATAAATATATACCGAAATAATACGATGGCCTTTAAAAAGATGATGGTTTATTGAAAACTTTTAAAAAAAGAGGGCAAAGCCCTCTTTTTTTAAAATGTTTATTTTATTTTTTTTCCTCAATCAATTCATAAGAGGTTATTTTGATAGTCTTTTTTCCGTCAGCTTCTAAAACTGTTCCTTTAACCTGAGCTTTTTTCCCGACGAATTCGATGATATCTTCACCTTGCTTATTCTGTTTGATGAGGAATGCCTGACCATCGTTATCAACAATTTGATTGTCTGCAGTTATTGTTCCTACAATAATAGATTCTTCAGCGGCAATAGCGAAAGTAGATAGACAAGCAATCATTGCCAGACAAATTAATCCCGAAAGAACTCGTTTCATCATTTTTTTCTCCTTTGCTAATTTTTTTTACAAAACTCCATTTGAGCTTTGCGGTTAATTTAACTTCATATAATTTATAAAATAGCGTTAAACGCTATCTCATTTTCATGTTTTGTTTTATCGTTCATGTTAAGGGTTTTAAAAAAGAGGGCATAACCCTCTTTTTTAAAAGCGTATGCTTTATTTTTTTTCTTCAATCAATTCATAAGAGCTTAGTTCGATAGTCTTCTGTCCATCAGCTTCTAAAACTGTCCCTTTAACCTGAGCTTTTTGCCCGACGAATGCAATGATCTCTTCACCTTGCTTATTCAGTTTAATGAGGAAAGCCTGACCATCGTTATTAACAATTTGGTTGTCCGCTGTTATCGTCCCTACAACAATAGAATCTTCAGCCGCAATCGCGAATGTAGAAAGACAAGCAATCATTGCCAGGCAAATTAATCCCGAAAGAACTCGTTTCATCATTTTTTTCTCCTTTGCTAATTTTTTTTTACAAAACTCCATTTGAGCTTTGCGTTTCATTTAACTCCATACGCAATAGCTATGCCATTGGCTCTATGAATTTTATCTTATTGATTTTACTGGTATTTTTTTAATAAGATATGCCTATCTGTTATTTTTATGTATAGAGAAACCTACACATGGAAATTAACCTTACATAGCAATGCTCTTAACTACTTGTTGTTATAAGTTTATTACTATGACTGTTTTTTACTTCATATAACCAGCATGCCCTGTCGGGCACAACAAAACATGAAAGATATTTTTACCTTTTTATAGGGCAGTATTGGTTGTGTGTACAATTTAATCGTAGAGACAAGGCATGTCTTGTCTCTACCACTTAAAACTCTAAAACTTCATTTTACTAAATACACAATAACACCTTGTTTTATTTTGGTTAACAGGGCTTTTGTTCATGTAAAATTTTATAGATGCCGCATGAAAAAGTTTGACATAATCACGTCAAATACATACATAAAAGATAATTGCTTACGTTGCTGACGCTCCTAAGGACAAAAACAAAATGTTTATTAAAAAATTTCCTGATATAAAAGAATTTAAAAAATTAGCCAAAACGCATAATACAATTCCAGTTTGTGTTGAAATTCTTGCGGATACGGAAACACCGGTTTCTATTTTGAAAAAAATATATAATAATAAGGGGCCTGTTTTTCTTTTTGAAAGTGTGGAAGGCGGAGAAAGATGGGGCAGGTACAGCTTTATCGGTGCTTCTGCCCGCTATAAAATAAGAATTTATTCAACATTTGTTGAAATTGAGAAAAATGGTTCCCCGGAACAGATCCCCCATCATGGTGATCCTCTATCAATCCTGAGGAATTTCATGAAACGATTTGTCCCTGCGGATGTTTCAGGCCTTCCCAGATTCTGGGGCGGTATGGTAGGTTATTTAACCTATGAAATGGTCTCGTTTTTTGAAAACATTCCTAATAATTTGCCTGAAAATAAGCCGCTTGCAAATTTTATGATACCTGACGAAATGCTGATATTTGATAATATTCGTAACACGTTAACAGGGTTGTCAATCGTTTTTTTAAAACCTGAGCATACAGCGGCTGAACTTGAGACCTTGTTTGCATCCGCTAATCAAAAAATAGAATCAATACTCAAGACAATCAATAAGCCGGATCAGAAAGGATATGAATATCCTAAATGTAAAGATTATAGTCTTAAGGCTCTTAAGGGTGATGATGAATACAGAGCATATGTAAAAAAAGTAAAAGAATATATCCTTGCCGGAGATGTTATTCAAACAGTTATATCTCAGCCTTTTGTTTGTGACATAACTCCTGATCTTTGGCATCTGTACCGAGCGCAAAGATATATCAATCCATCACCTTACCTTTATTTTATGCATCTGGATGATACTGCTCTGGTCGGATCATCCCCGGAAACAATGGTGCGCATTGAAGATGGGACAGCCAATCTGCGACCTATTGCGGGAACACGTCCCAGAGGATCGGATAAAAAAGAAGATGATAACCTGGCTGAAGAGCTGCTTGCAGACGAGAAAGAAAGAGCAGAGCACCTTATGCTGGTTGATCTCGGGCGTAATGATCTGGGAAGAGTTGCTCAAACAGGAACGGTTAATGTAACCGATCTTATGATTGTAGAACGATATTCCCATGTGATGCACATTGTATCGAATATTACATGTAAATTAAAGCAGGGATTTGATGCCTGGGATCTTGTTAAGGCGACTTTTCCGGCTGGCACTCTGTCCGGTGCCCCCAAGGTCAGAGCCATGGAGATAATATCCGAGATGGAAGATGAACCGCGCGGTCCTTATGGAGGAGCAGTAGGTTACATATCCTTTAATGGAAACATGGATCTGGCTATAACCATAAGAACTGCATGTATTGAAAATGGCAAGCTTACCGTGAGAGCGGGAGCCGGGATTGTGTATGATTCGGATCCTGAAAAAGAGAGAGTTGAGACTGTAAACAAGGCCATGTCCATTCAGAAAGCTTTGCAGCTACTGAAATATGGATCCGGGGAGTAACGATTTATGATAGTAATGATTGATAACTATGATTCATTTACTTATAATCTGGTGCAATATCTGGAGCAGCTCGGAGCAGATATCAAGGTTATTAGAAATGATGTTATAACAATAAAGGAGCTTGTTGCTTTAGCTCCTTCGGGAATAGTTATTTCGCCAGGCCCGGGCAGACCGGAATCTGCGGGATTATCTGTTCCGGCGATTAAATATTTTTCCGGCAAAATACCAATTCTGGGGGTCTGTCTCGGCCACCAGTCGATTGCCTTTGCTTTTGGCGGTACAATTGTTCCGGCCAAATATATAGTGCATGGTAAAACATCTATAATTAAATCAGACGAAAAGGTTTTATATAAGGGTATAGGAAAACAATTTGTGGTAATGCGCTACCATTCGCTGGCTGTATCAAGGGATATGCTGCCAGATTGCCTGGAGATAACTGCGGAATCGGATGATGGCGAGATCATGGGGTTGCGCCACAAAAAACATTTTACAGAAGGTATTCAGTTTCATCCGGAATCAATAATGACAACTTCAGGCATGAAGCTTTTAGAAAATTATTTAAATTATGTTTAAAAAATATCTTAATCAAATTATTCATGGTAAAAACCTGAACGAAGCAGAAATGTATGCTATGATAATGGAAATTTTTTCCGGCAACATTACAGATGCCCAGATCGGCGCATTCATGGCCGCTTTGGCAACCAAGGGTGAGACCTTTGAGGAGGTCGCCGGAGCCGCAAAAGCAATGCGCTCTAAAGCGTACCATCTTGATATCACCGGAGTAGATGTGATAGATACCTGTGGAACGGGAGGTGACGGTGCCAAAACATTCAACATATCCACCACGACAGCCTTTGTTGTAGCAGGGTGCGGGTTAAAAGTAGCCAAACATGGTAACCGTTCTGTCTCCAGCCAATGCGGGAGCGCCGATCTGCTGGAAGTTCTTGGAGTAAAAATTGATGCTGATCCTGCAATTGCAGCCAGGGCGGTTTCAGAAACAGGGATAGGTTTTTTCTTTGCGCCACTGTTTCACGGTGCTATGAAATATGTTGCCAGGGCCCGAAAAGAGATCGGAGTTCGTTCAATATTTAACATGATCGGCCCCTTAACCAATCCGGCCAATGCGAATTGTCAGCTAATCGGCGTATATGCGCTGGAACTGACAGAATTGATGGCTAATGCTCTTAAGCTGCTTGGCAGCAAGCGTGCTTTTGTTGTACATGGATATGACGGCCTTGATGAAGTTACAATCTGCGCTCCCACCAGGATTTCAGAGTTAAAAGATCAAAAAATTAAGACTTATGATGTTTTTCCGAATGAATTTTTCAGTACATCCTGCAAACCTGAAGATATTATGGGAGGAAATCCCAAAAAAAATGCAGAGATTACGCTTGAAATTTTTAATGGAAAAAGTGGACCGAAACGTGATATTGTGATATTAAATGCATCCTTTGCACTGGTTGCGGGTGGTAAGGCAAAAAATATTTTAGATGGCATTCAGATTGCAGGCACTTCAATTGATAATGGGGCTGCCCTTCAGAAGCTGGATGAGCTTGTACGATTTTCGCAACAATAGTGGGGCTGGTGTTGGGTTTTGAGTGGCTAATTTTAATCATAAAACAGGTTTTAAATAATATTTTGGATAATTCTGTTATTACAAAAAATCCTTTTACTATTCTTGGAAGATCAGTTCTGCTAATGGTTCAGAGAATAGGAAGAACATCTGTTTTTTTTATAAGAGGTTTTTTCTCCATTTTTTTCCCGCCGGTGAAGTTGATAAAAATTCTGGATCAAGTCTATTTTATAGGGGCGAAATCAATTTTTGTTATTGTTCTTACCGGAGCTTTTATCGGTATGGTGCTGGGACTTCAAGGTTATTATACACTTGTAAAATTTGGCTCGGAAGGCGTGCTTGGCTCCGTTGTTGCCTTATCGTTGATCCGTGAAATGGGTCCTGTTATGACAGCTATTATGGTAATTGGAAGAGCCGGATCCGCCATGGCTGCAGAGATTGGAATTATGCGTATATCAGAGCAGATTGATGCCCTGGAAACTATGAATATTGATCCTGTGAGATTTCTTTTCAGCCCACGGCTTGCGGCTGCTCTAATCAGCTTTCCCATGCTGACGGCTCTTTTTGATGTTATTGGTATCATAGGTGGATACGTTACAGGATCACTCCTGCTTGGTATAAATTCCGGAATCTACTTTGCAAGGGTGGAATCAAGTGTTTTAATTCAGGATGTTTCCGGAGGCTTTATTAAATCTATAATCTTTGCCATGGTGGTTGTAACAATCTGTTCTTCCCAGGGATATTATACCCATACCAGATCAGACGGATTCGGTGCAAAAGGGGTAAGTCTTTCAACTACTTCTGCAGTGGTTATTTCTTCAGTACTCGTCCTTCTTACAGACTATATACTGACATCTTTTTTGATATAGATAATTATGGATCAACCTTTAATACAATTAAAAAATATTTGCAAAAAATTTGGTCAAAACGTTGTGCTTCACAACGCAAATTTAAATATATACAAGGGAGAAGTAACAACCATTATAGGTAAAAGCGGAAGCGGTAAAAGTGTGCTGCTGAAGCATATTATCGGATTGATGGAACCTGATTCAGGCAAGATTTTATTTAAGGACCGGCAAGTTTCAGAGATGAACAAAAAAGAGCGGTATAACTTAAAAAAAAAATTCAGCTATATGTTTCAAGGTACGGCTTTATTTGATTATATGACGGTTTTGGACAATATTGCCCTTCCCCTGCGTGAAACAACATCACTGCGTGAGTCTGAAATTTTGAATCGGTCGCATAACATGTTAGCACAGCTTGATCTCTATGAGATTGACGATAAATATCCATCACAAATCTCAGGTGGTATGAAAAAACGTGTTGCCATGGCAAGGGCTTTGGTTACAGATCCCGAAATTGTTCTTTTTGACGAACCTACCACCGGTCTTGACCCGATCCGAAAAAATGCTGTACACAGCATGATCGCCTCTTACCAGAAAAGGTTCGAATTTACCGGAGTGCTTGTAAGTCATGAAATACCGGATGTTTTTTATATTTCCCAGCGTGTTGCAATGCTGGATAACAGAACAATACTTTTTGAGGGTACACCCGATGAAATCCAAAAATCGACTAAACCTGAAATCAGGCAATTTATACATGCTTCTATTAATTTTACCGGATCTGAATCGGAGACGTCATGAAAAAATCTTCTCTTGAAACCTCTGTAGGCATTTTTGTGCTGATAGGAATGTTATGTATAGGATATCTTGCTATCAAGCTTGGTAAAATGGAATGGATAGGCGATAACAATTATGAGCTTACAGCCAGATTTGAGTCGGTTTCAGGTTTAAAAGTAGGCGCACAGGTTGAAATGGCGGGTGTCCCCATTGGACAGGTCAAGTCCATAAATCTTGATCAGGATCGCCAGGTTGCACTTGTAAAAGTTAAAATTCAAAATGGAATTATACTAACGGATGATGTTATTGCTTCGGTAAAGACCTCCGGCCTGATAGGAGATAAATTTATAAAAATGACTCCGGGCGGTTCTGATGAAATTTTAAAAAAAGGGGATGCTATTACAGAGACGGAATCATCTCTGGATATTGAAGATCTAATCAGCAAATATGCCTTTGGTAGTGTAGAATAGGAGATATTTTAGATGACTTTAAGAAAAATAATCCAGATTTCTGTTTTACTTTTTTTTTGCGCTTTTACTTCAATGGGATATGGCCGGCAGCCGATGGAAACGTTAAAGCAGCCTATTAATAATGTTCTCATGATACTGAAAGATCCTCAATACAAGGCAGCTTCTAAAAAAAGCCTGCAGCGTGACAAAATTTTTGAAACAGTGCGTAGTTTGTTCGATTTTCCAACAATTACAAAGCTGTCTCTCGGAAAATACAGGAAAACCTTTACACCTGAACAGTTAAAGGCTTTAATTGATGTTTTTACCGAATTCCTTGGCAAAATATATATTAATAAAATGCTTTCAGAATTTAAAGATGAAGAGGTTCTTTATATAGCCGAGGATATGTTGACCGAAAAAAAAGCAATTGTAAAAACCAGTATCCTCCGGGACAAAGGTAATATTGCGGTAAACTACCGTATGCATCTTCATGGCGGAGTATGGTCTGTTTATGATGTAAGAGCGGAGGGTGTAAGCCTTGTAAAAAACTATCGCACACAGTTCAGTCAGATTCTTTTTAAAGAAAAGCCTGAAATATTAATGCAAAAACTTCAAAAAAAATTAAACGAACAAGAGTCAGAAACCGATGCTCCACAGCCTTAAACTTTTGTTATTGATTTTGACTCTGTTTTTATGCAGTTATATAACTTCCGTTTTTGCATCGGAATCTTCTTTGCAGGCTGGCAGTATTATAAATAATAGCACAATAGATGATGATTTTGCGGACGAAGAGCTTGAGCTGTTTGATGAAGAGGGTGATTTAGAGAACAACCGGATTGCGGATCCTATTAAGTACTGGAACATTGGCATGTATTATTTTAATGACAAGCTCTACTTTTGGGGCATCAAACCTTTGACTAAAGGTTATATTGCGATTACTTCCAAAAGCATACGGTCAGGTGTAAAAAATTTTTTTTCCAACATTACCACACCAATACGACTTGTGAATTGTATTCTTCAATTAAAAATTAAAAACACAGGAACGGAAACAGCAAGATTTGTTATCAACAGCACCATAGGCATACTCGGTTTTGCAGATCCTGCAAAAGAATATTACGGCCTGGAACCTAAAGATGAAGATTTAGGTCAAACTTTTGGATTTTATGGTATAGGCAATGGTTTCTATGTAGTTTGGCCATTTCTGGGACCATCATCTTTACGCGATTCCGCAGGTCTTTTGGGTGATAGATTCCTTAACCCTGTATCTTATGTTAAACCCTGGGAAGCCTCCATAGCGATTACAGGTTATAAAACAGTAAATAATACATCTTTTAAAATAGGGGATTATGAAAGCCTTAAAGCCGCGGCACTAACCCCTTATGAATCGTTAAAGGATGTGTATACACAAAATCGTAGAAAAAAAATAAATGAATAAGGAGAGTTAATGAAAGTACTGGTAAGTGATAATCTCGGTCAAATTGGTATCGAAATGTTTCAAAAAGAAAAGAATATTGATGTTGATGTTAAAACAGGGCTTGCTCCTGAGGAATTAAAAGAGATAATTTCCGAATATGATGCTCTGGTTATCAGAAGCGCTACCAAAGTAACTGAAGAACTTCTTGAAGCCGCAACTAATTTAAAAGTGGTGGGCAGGGCCGGCATAGGACTTGATAATGTTGATATTCCCGCAGCCACAAAACGGGGCGTGGTGGTTATGAACACACCTGGCGGCAATGTGATCACCACTGCCGAGCATGCCATAGCCATGATACTATCCCTGACGCGTAATATTCCGGCAGGGACTTCATCCTTAAAGGAAGGTTTGTGGAATAAAAAAAAGTTGCAGGGAAGAGAAATTTATAACAAAACATTAGGTTTGATTGGTTTTGGAAAAATTGGTTCAATAGTCGCAGACCGAGCTCAGGGCCTTAAAATGAAGGTTATTGTGTATGATCCTTTTGTTACTCCTGAGCTTATTGAAAAGTCCGGTGTTAAATCTGTTTCTCTGGAAGAGCTTTACAGCAGATCCGATTATATTACTGTTCATGTTCCAAAAATGAAAGAAACAACCGGTTTGCTGAATGAAGATGCCTTTAATCAGATGAACGACGGTGTAATGGTGGTAAATTGCGCGCGCGGTGGAATTATTGATGAAACAGCCTTGTACAATGCCATGAAGTCAGGCAAGGTTGCTGGCGCTGCTCTGGATGTTTTTGAAAGCGAACCTCCAGGTGAATCTCCTCTTTTTGAATTTGACAGATTTATCTGTACTCCTCACCTGGGTGCCTCAACCAAAGAGGCACAAACAAATGTAGCCGTTGCGGTTGCAGGCCAGATTATAGAATACCTTAATAACGGAACAATTCTTAATGCCGTCAATGTTCCTTCAGTTACAGGTGATCTGCTTGATAAACTTGGCCCTTTTTTAACAATCGCAGACCGGATGGGGTGCCTGCTGGCTCAGCTTATAGATTGTCCCTTAAAAGAAGTTATTATTGAATATCGCGGCGATTTTCAGGGACTCGACATGTCTCCCGTATCAACTGCAGTTTTAAAAGGGCTCCTTTCTTCAGCCGTTAAAGATGATGTAAATTTTGTTAATGCAAATATTATAGCAAAAGAAAGAGGCATAAAGGTTCTGGAGACCTACAGCTCTGAATCTGAAGACTATATAAATCTGATTACGGTTAAAGCGATAACTACAGGGGCGACAACTATTGTTTCAGGCACAATTTTCGGCAAGCATGATGCGCGAGTTGTAAAAATAAATAATTTCAGGGTGGAACTTATTCCAGAGGGTCATCTTGCGCTGATACATAATATGGATAAGCCTGGAGCCATAGGGAGCATAGGTACAGTTCTTGGTGAACATAAAATTAATATTGCAAGGATGCAGGTGGGGCAGGAAGAAGATGGCGAAAAAAATATTATATTTTTGCGCACAGATGTTCCTTTTACAGATGAAGCTATAGAGAACCTTCGAAACCTGCCACTGGTTAAGACGGTAACACCTCTTGAGCTTTAATTTTTTTTGAACGGGAGATAAACAATGTCCGATAAAAAAAATTTTGTGTTAAAAGATAATAATCCGGCAGAAAGTCAACATAATGTGATGCCGGGAATTGATTTTTCTACATTTATAATGTCCTTGAATGCATCTATTCTGGTAAATCTTGGATTAATGGATGATCCAGTGACCGGGGAAAAAAGTAAAGACCTGCTTATGGGGAAACAAACCATTGATGTTTTAAGCATGCTGCAGGAAAAGACCAAAGGCAACCTGACTCCTGAGGAGGATAATCTGCTAAAACATATCCTGTACGAACTGCGTATACTTTATGTCAAGCAGCAATAGAAACCATTGATTTTTTATGTAGATTTTAATGCAGGGGCGGTGTGTAAACTGCCCTTGCAATTTTTATATTATACCTTAATGACTATTACTTACAACCCCACCATTGAACCTTCAGGACGGATCAAAGTTTTATCCCCGGCTAAAATTAATCTTTTTTTACATATTACAGGAAAAAGACCGGATGGATATCATAATTTGCTATCCCTGATGTGCTGCATTAATCTTTATGATACACTCTATATCAATTTGGACGCTAAAAGAACAGGCATTACATGCACCCATCCAGACGTTCCATTAGACAAAACAAACATAGCCCTTAAAGCCGCAAGCACCTTCCTTAAAGCAATAAATATTGATAAAGCCGTCGGAATTCATATAACAAAACGAATACCTGTTGGTGCAGGACTTGGCGGAGGCAGCAGTAATGCTGCCGCAGTTCTTCTGGCATTAAATTATTATTATGATCATCCTTGCTCCATGGATAAATTAATTTCAATGGGACTTTCCCTTGGAGCTGATGTCCCTTTTTTAATTTTCCGCAAACCTGCCGTTGTTTCAGGAATAGGGGAAAAACTTGAATCGTTTCATGGTTTGTCGAACAGACATATTTTATTGATATACCCGGGTTTTAGCATCTCGACCGCGGAGATATTTAAAAAATACGATTTAAGATTGACAAAAACAAAAAATAAAAATAAAATTAATCTTTTTGTAAAGGACAAAAATAAAATTGAATCCTTGTTATGGAACGATCTGGAAAAAATTGCGGCAACAGAGTATCCTGAAATATATGATGTAAAGAAAGCTCTTTTGAGTCAGGGCGCACAAGGAGTCCTTATGACAGGAAGCGGATCTGCTGTTTTTGGCCTTTTTTCTGATTTTAGCAGAGCAAAAACAGCCTGTGATGCCATTTCGCGTAATATTAACTGGCAGCTTTTTCTCACGGATTTAGTTATACCTACTGGGGCGTCGTCAAGTGGTAAGACACAGGACTTTGATTCCTGCATTCGGAGGTTCGAACCCTCCCGCCCCAGCCATATAATATTTTGAATTCTGATAGAGATTTAATGAATAAATGGATAACCTTATGAATGAAATGGTATTATTTACCGGAAACTCAAATCCGGGGTTAGCAAAAAAGATATCGGCTTATATTGATAAACCTCTTGGTTCCGCAAAGGTAGAAACCTTCTCCGATGGAGAGATTCAGATTGAAATTCAGGAAAATGTAAGGGGAAAAGATGTTTTTTTACTTCAGTCTACCTGCACTCCTGTAAATAACAATTTGGTAGAACTACTGCTCATGCTGGATGCTTTAAAGCGTGCTTCAGCCAGCAGGATTACAGCCGTAATACCTTATTACGGATATGCACGCCAGGATAAAAAAGTAGCTCCGCGGGTACCTATCAGCGCAAAATTAATAGCAGACCTGGTAGCTGCTGCAGGTGCCACAAGGGTAATCACGATGGATTTGCATGCAGGCCAGATTCAGGGTTTTTTCAATATTCCGGTTGACAATCTTTATGCTGCTCCTGTTATTATTGAATATGTAAAAAAGAATTTTGATCATGATCTTGTAATTGTTTCACCTGATGCAGGAGGCGCTGAAAGGGCAAGGGCTTTTGCCAAACGGCTCAAAGCAGGTCTGGCAGTTATTGACAAACGAAGAAGTGCTCCCAACCAGGCTAAAGCCATGGCGGTTATTGGTGATGTAAAGGGAAAAATAACAGTAATTCTTGATGATATGGTTGATACTGCAGGTACATTAACAGAAGCTGCGGCAGCATTGAATACAAACGGAGCTTGTGAGGTTCATGCCTGCTGTTCTCATTCTGTCCTGTCAGGTCCGGCTATTCAGCGTATTAATGATTCGGTCTTAAAAAGCCTTTTAATAACCGATACAATTCCGCTAAGTAAAAACGCAGCAGAGTGTGACAAAATCAAGATTCTTAGTATAGCAGACCTGGTCGGAGAAGCGATAATCCGATGTCATAACGGAGATTCCGTAACTTCTCTTTTTGTTTAAATTTTTTTACGAATTTTGGAAACGAGGACTAAATAACTTCCCCGTTCCTTATATTATTTTAGGAGGTTCTTTTTTTGGACTTTGTTGAATTAAAAGCAAATATTAGAAAAACATCCGGTTCAGACGTTGCCCGGAGATTGAGAGCTGCAGGGAAACTTCCTGCGGTGCTTTACGGCCAGTCAATTGACCCCACTTTGCTCTCTCTCGACATTCATGATTTTGAATTGAGCTTAAAAAAAAGCAAAAGGGGCTTTTCTCTCTATAATCTATCCATTCTGAATGGAAACAGCACTACCAGGCCTGTAATGATTAAAGAATTGCAGACCGATCCCTTAACAAGAATGTTGCTGCATGTTGATTTTTATGAAATCTCAATGGATCGCAAAATCAAGGTCAACATTCCAGTTGTTCCAACAGGCAAATCAAAAGGTGCGGAACTTGGAGGGATTTTGCAGGTAATCAGGCGTGAGCTTGAGGTCTTTTGTTTTCCGAACGAAATTCCCGAATGCATTGAAATAGATGTAACAGATCTTGATATAGGTAATTCAGTACATGTTGAAGATATTTCTCTGGATGGAAATATTGAAATTCCGGCGGAAGTAAATTTTACAGTTATTACCGTCATAGGAGCAAAGGCTGATGAAGAAATAGAAGAAGAGGCCGAAGAAGGCGAGGAAGGCGAGGAAGAAGGGGCCGAAAAAGGTGATACTTCTGAAAGCCCTGGAAAGGATTAATTTTTGCCTGATCCACTCCATCTTGTCATCGGTCTTGGCAACCCTGGCGAACAATACAGGAAAACTCGTCATAATGCCGGATTTATGTTGATAAATGCTATTGCGGATACCTTTTCAATTGACCTTAATAAAAAAAAATTTGATACTGAATTTGGGCGAGGATATATAGAAGAAGTTGAAGTTATTTTGGCAAAACCGCAGGCATTCATGAACAGAAGCGGGCCTCCGGTTCAGAAACTGGCGGCTTATTTTAATATATCAATTCAGAATATTTTGGTCATTCATGATGATATTGACCTCAATTTAGGAAGAATAAAAATAAAAAAGAAAGGAGGGGGTGGAGGACACAATGGTGTAAAATCGCTGATCAATGCTTTAAATAGCGGTGATTTTCCAAGACTTCGGATAGGTACAGGACGTCCCGATGAGCATACGGAAGTTATTGGCCATGTTCTCGGCAGATTTACAAATAGAGAGTCTGAAATCATGGAACGAACCCTTTTCAGAGCAAAAGAGGCGGTTGCTATAATTCTTTGTGATGGTATTAAGGAAGGAATGAACAGATTTAATGTAAATTTTATTGACTGTTAAGGGGCCTTTATAATTATAAATTTAGTTCAGTCATGTTTGGATGGATGGATAAAAATTATAATTTTCTCAAGGTCTCGCTTTATTGAAAATGGAGGATGAATATGGAACAAATAATGGGAAATATTCCATTGATATGTACGTTTACAGGTATTGCCGGTGTTATATTTGCTTTAATTCTTGCAGGATCTGTCAAAGCTGCTCCGGCAGGAGACGCAAAAATGAACGAAATTGCTGATGCCATCAAGGCAGGAGCGATTGCTTATCTTAACAGACAACTGAAAAGTATGGGTACTGTGGGCCTGATCATAGCCGCCATACTCTTTTTTGCGCCAGGCTATGGCGCCTGGGCTACTCTGGGCTTTCTCATAGGCGCGGTAGCTTCCTATTTCGCAGGTTATATCGGCATGCGTGTTTCAGTTATTGCTAATGTAAGAACAGCAGAAGCATGCAAAAACGGTCTTAATGCAGGTCTCAAGCTGGCTTTCAGAGGTGGTTCTGTTACCGGAATGATAGTTGCCGGTCTTGCTTTAACTTCATGTGCCGGCCTTTATACCCTCTTAACTTATCAGGGTGTTGAGAGCGGACATATTACAATTTCGCTGATATCGCTTGGATTTGGCGGCAGCTTGATTTCAATTTTTGCACGCCTGGGTGGTGGTATTTTTACAAAAGGCGCAGATGTTGGTGCAGATTTGGTTGGCAAGATTGAAGCAGGAATTCCCGAGGATGATCCCAGAAATCCTGCAACAATTGCCGATAATGTTGGTGACAATGTGGGTGACTGCGCGGGAATGGCTGCTGATCTTTTTGAAACATACGCAGTTACTACTGTTGCTGCCATGGTGCTTGCGAATCTTCTTTTTCCAAAAAACACTACAGCCCTGGTTTATCCGCTGGTACTCGGAGCAGTCTCAATTATTGCATGTGCAATCTCAGTCTTTTTTGTTAAACTTAAAGAAGGCGATACTTACATCATGGGCGCTCTTTACAAGGGGATGTTTGGCTCTGCAATTCTGGCAGGAATAGCTTTTTTACCTGTAACAAAAAACATGATGGCCGATATCCCTGGTATTTCAGCCATGAGTCTTTATTATTCATGCCTTGTTGGTTTGGTTTTAACCGTTGTAATAGTTATTATTACTGAATATTATACAGGTCTTCGTAAACCGGTTAAAGATATAGCCGAAGCTTCAACAACCGGCCATGGTACCAATATGATCGCTGGCCTGGCTGTCAGCATGCAGTCTACTGCTCTGCCTGTGCTTGCTATTTGTCTTGCCATTCTTGTTTCCAGCCATTTTGCAGGACTGTATGGTATTGCTATTGCGGCTGTTGCAATGCTTTCTATGACAGGTATGGTTATTGCTATTGATGCTTATGGTCCTATTACTGATAATGCCGGTGGAATTGCCGAAATGGCTGGAATGGATGAGTCTGTTCGCGCTATAACCGATCCTTTGGATGCGGTTGGTAATACTACCAAGGCAGTTACAAAAGGTTATGCAATTGGTTCTGCAGCTTTGGCAGCACTGGTTCTTTTCTCTGCATACACTCAGGAATTTAAACACCTCGGTAAAGCACTTGAGTTTGATTTATCTGATGTAAATGTTTTGGTTGGACTCTTCATCGGCGGACTGCTTCCCTATCTTTTTGGCTCTTTTGCAATGAAGGCCGTTGGAAAAGCAGGTCATGCTGTTGTTAAAGAAGTTAGACGTCAGTTTGCTGAAATTCCTGGAATTATGGAAGGAACTGCTAAACCTGATTATGCTGCCTGCGTTGATATTGTAACCAAATTTGCGCTTTCAGAAATGATGATACCTGCGCTTCTGCCTGTTATAACGCCGATTGTAATAGGCTTTTGTCTAGGCCCTGTAGCTCTTGGCGGAGTCCTTATTGGAAGTATTGTTACTGGTATTTTTGTAGGTATTTCCATGACAACCGGTGGAGCAGCCTGGGATAATGCCAAAAAATATATTGAAGACGGTAATCTGGGCGGCAAAGGTAGTGATGCCCATAAAGCTGCTGTAACAGGCGATACCGTTGGTGATCCTTACAAGGATACAGCAGGTCCCGCAATTAATCCGATGATTAAAATTCTAAATGTTGTCGCTCTTTTGCTGGTACCGTTCTTATAAAAAAGATTTAACTTTTTAGTAATATCAAGAGGATTGGCCCTTCTCAGGGTCAATCCTTTTTTTATTGATTATCTAACTAATTTATGATAATTTCTAAAAAAAAAATAAATCAGGAACATAGGTAGTCGCATAAATCTGGAATTTATTTCGTCCCCGTTCCTCATCAGCAATGGAATTTTCTCCCAGTTCCTAAAGAGACTTATATTTATGGAAATCAAAGTAATAAAAAAACAGACCAAAAAAAATACCAATAATGTACGCAAATTCAAAGTCGGTGATCTGGCTGTATATCCTGCGCATGGAGTCGGACGAATAGAGGCAATTGAAGAAAAGTTCATCAATGGAGAGCATCATGATTTTTATATATTAAAAGTCATAGAAAACGGAATGGTCATAATGATACCGACCTGGAATGTTGACCAGGTTGGGCTAAGAAATGTTGTCGATCCTGATGATATACAAAAAATATATGATATTATAGACAAAGAACTTCCTGTTGTTGTAGACAAGCAGACATGGAATCGCCGTTATAAGGAATATATGGACAAAATCAAAACCGGCTCTATTTATGATGTTGCAGAAGTATTCCGTGATCTATATCATCTTAAACTTACCAAAGACCTTTCCTTTGGCGAACGGAAACTGTTTGATACTGCCAAAATTCTTCTGATAACAGAGCTGTCAACTTCAAAAAATGTAGATGAGGCTGAAATCAAATCCGATATAAAATCCATTTTTAAAAAAATCTCTGATGAAGAATCATCAAACATGTCCGATCAAGATTCTGCTATAGAATAATGCATACTCCTGGCGTTTTTTGCTTTAAGGTAGCTAAAAAAGATACCGGAAAACGCCTCGACCGCGTCATTGCATCTTCCCTTCCTGAGTATTCCCGTACTCTTATAACAAATCATATTCGAAATGGATCCATACTTGTTGTTGAGAAACAAAGAAAGCCAGGATACAGGGTATCTGCCGGTGAAGAAATCAACGGAAAAATTAACCCCCAGGAAGCCTTGGCATGCACTCCTGAAGCAATTGATATAGATATTCTTTTTGAGGACATGGATATTATTGTAGTAAATAAACCCCCGGGTCTGGTAGTCCATCCTGCGCCAGGGCACTATACCGGCACGCTTGTTAATGCCTTGCTTTACCATTGTCCTAAAATTATTGATACAGGCGAGCAATTCAGACCAGGCATTGTGCACAGGCTTGATAAGGATACTTCAGGGCTATTGGTTATTGCAAAAACCCGCTTGGCCCATAACAGGCTTGCCGAGCAGTTTAAATCCAGGATAATAAAAAAAACCTATCTCGCCCTTGTATACGGCAAAATGGATACTCTATCCGGTCGTATCTCTCTTCCCATAGGCCGCCATCCAGTGCACAGAAAAAAAATGTCAACAATCAGCAAAAAGGGCAGGCAAGCCGAAACAATCTGGAAAGTTAACGAATATTTTGAAAGCACATCCCTTATTGAAATTAATTTAAAGACCGGCAGGACACACCAGATCCGCGTTCACACAGCGGCATCAGGACACCCTGTTGTCGGGGATCAAATATATGGTGGCAAACAAGATAAAAACTTATGCACTCTTATCGGAAAAAAAATTTCCAGACAAATGCTGCATGCCTGGAAACTATCGTTTTTGCATCCTGTAAAAAAAAAAATGGTTTTTTTCGAAGCACCAATTCCTTCCGATATGCAACTGGTACTTGACGCGCTGCGATCAAAAGAAGGGCTCACTCAATCTCACATTCCGGGTTGTATGCCGCTGTAACCCTGGTAGTAATTCCGCCTCGAGCTGTAAAGTCGCCTTCAACCTGCATATAAAACGGCTCAAGAACTTTAACCAGATCATCCAGAAGATGGTTAACCAGATGTTCGTAAAAAATTCCGACATTCCTGTACTGCAACAGATAAAATTTTAGAGATTTCAATTCTATAATTTTAGCATCGGGTTTATACCTGATTGTGATACATCCAAAATCAGGAAGCCCTGTCATGGGGCAAACAGATGTAAATTCAGGCTGCTTAATGATAATGTCGATATTTCTCTTGCCGTGATATTTATACTCTATCGCCTCAAGCAGATCAATTTTGATCTGCTCTGGACAAGCAATATTCTTTTTTGAATTAGTATTCGTCATATTTTTTGTTAAATCAGACAGAATTATCCAAAACCTCCCTGATAGCCAAGGCTATTTCATGCCTTGCAAATGGTTTCATTATTATTTTTATAATACCCGCTTCCTGCGCTTGATCGTCCGAAATATTTGAATTATACCCTGTACACAAAATTATCGGTATTCCCGGGCTTAGAATGCTTATTTCCATGGCAAGCTCCATCCCTGTCATTTCAGGCATGGTCATATCCGTAATAACTATGTCAAAACTATCAGGTTCAGCTTTAAATATTTTAAGAGCATCTGCTGTAGTAGATGCTGCAAGAACCTCGTAACCTAATCCCTCCAGAATTTCCTGGCCAAAAGCTATTATCTGTTTTTCATCATCTATGTAAAGGAGTTTTTCATTGCCATGAGGAATATCTTTATGTAATTCGAGTTCTTTACTTATTTCGGCATCAATTGTTGGAAAAAAAATCTGAAATGTAGTTCCTTTGCCAAGTTTACTATCAACTATTATGGAGCCTTGAGATCTTTTCACTATCCCGTGGATAACCGCCAGGCCCATGCCTGTACCTTTTCCAGGGCCTTTGGTTGTAAAAAATGGATCAAAAATTCGGTCCATTATTTCAGATTTGATCCCTTCGCCGTTATCAGAAACAGTAAGTTTTTGATAATGACCGGCCTGCAGATCAGCATGTCTCCAAGCAGTATCCTGATCAACATCCAGTTCCTCCAGACTAACTTCCAACAGTCCTTTATTATAAGGCATGGCATGGGCAGCATTGGTGCAAAGGTTCATCATGATCTGGTGTATTTGAGAAGAATCCGATAAAATTGAAACATTGCTGGTTTTGATGTCCATGCGAATCTCAATGGTTGTCGGCAGAGATGCTCGCAGCATCTTAAGGGCCTCTTTAACTATCGGGCTTATGCTAATCGGCATAAGTTTTTGTTTATCCTTGTGGCTGAAAGCAAGAATCTGTTTTACAAGATCGGTTGCCCGACCGCTGGCCTTAAGCACCTGATCAAGTTTACCTCTCAGCGGATCTGCTTCAGGTATATTCAGCAGCGCCAGCTCTGTATAACCGACAATAACACCAAGAATATTATTAAAATCATGTGCTATACCGCCTGCCAAAGTGCCAATGGCCTCCATTTTCTGGGCATGCAGGAGTTGTTCTTCCAACTGTTTTTTTTCAGCGTTTTTTCTCTTTAAAGATTCATACATATTATTAAAAGCATCGGCCAGTTCTCCTATCTCATCCTTTGTATAAACCTGAATTTTGTCAACAACCCCATCTTCACCCAAGGCCTTGACACCGCTGGTTAACTGCTTTAAAGGTTTGATAATCGACTTAAGGACAAAAAATATAAAAATGGAACCTGCCAGCCAAAAAGAAAAGCCTATCATCAGACTTTTTATACAAAGAGATACGAGCCGGTACTTCAGCATCTCCTTGCTAAGCAGCACCCTGACAAAACCGATGGTGCTTGCATTTTTATGAGGCATTTCTTTACCAAAAAACAAGGCCTCATCATTAAGAGGAGTCTCTACCGATACTACTTTGGACCAGAATTCAACACTATTATTATGGTCCAAATAAACTGTTGTATGATGCGTTTTAATATTTTTTAAAATTTTATC
>JAGGWL010000201.1 GCA_021157555.1 Deltaproteobacteria bacterium
ATATTGATAGTCTGCGCCATGTGTGAGAGTCGGGCCGGGAAAAGCAACGGCACCTCACGATATCGCGCTGAAACAGTGCCAGTTAACTACATCGTAGACAACGCAAAAAGCATACCGGACAGTACTGGTAAATATTCAACTAACTCTAAAAACAATCAACGGTGCCGTCCAGGTTAGCAAATTGTCTTTTCTCACGTAGGCATAGATCTACGGAGATGGGTAAAAAGCTTGGTTTTCCCCGTGTCTTTATGACTCTGTGAGAGTCATCTTTTTTTCATTGTTAACCGAATATTTACCTTCCCTTGGGGCCTTCAAGAACAACCATCAGCATGGTATTCATAACTGTTGAAAAAACAATAATAAATAATATTACAGATACTACAATGGACAAAAGACCTTGTCTTTCCAGCATTTGGATAATGACTTGTTCTATTTCTTTCCATGTGTTAATTTTATATTCTGAAAATTTATTTTTCATCTCTCCGACGATTTTGTTGATAATGTCATCAGCTCGTTATTTGGCAGAACGCCAGTATCTTTTCAATCGGCGGTTTGACATAAAAGCTATTTTACCAAAACTCTTTGCAGAATGTCCCAGTGAGCCTCACTAATCATGTTACGTGGTTGCACTATAGTACGATCGGAAAATGGCTGCGTTCAGTTGAACTTTCGTGCTAATCAGGTATATTAATAAAGTGTATACGTATACGCATTGAATTGAATAAACATGCGATAAGAAAGAGAGAGATTCTTTTAGCAAGGTGTGGGGCAATCAGTGCGTAAGTAAATCCTCAATGAGCAGGATGAAAATGCTTGATATGGTTTTCTATAATGGCTGAGAGAAAATAATGAGTGTTAGTGAAAAAGTATCCACAACTATGGTATGGATAGCTCGATTTACAACAATGCAATTTACTAATATATCCAAGCAATTATTAAGTGTTAAGTTCTTTAAACAGAACAGAAGGACTTTTATTGTATGTCTGATTCTCTGGATGGTTATTAATATACCTGGCTTTTTTATTTATCGACGAAATATTGTGAACCTGAAAGATGACTTTTATCAAAAGGGAATATCTGCAACACAAATCCTGGCTAAAAAAGTCGGTCCTTTGCTGTTGGAAAAAGATATATTGTCTTTGAATGTTATTATTAGAGATATTGCCAAAAGAAAAAATATAGCTTTTGCAGCTATCCTTGACCACAAAGATAAGGATGTTGCATACACTAATTCGGAGATGATTAATCGTCCTTTGACATTTATCCAAAATTTAAGACCATTTAGGACCATTGACAATGTTTTTATCGAGACGGGTAAAGGAGGACCTGACAACCTACAGCTCATTAACTTTTCCAAAGACGTCTTATTTTCTAAAGTTAAGATCGGTAAGGTGTATTATGGGATGTTTTTAACTGGGCTTAACAATGCCTTAAGCAAATTCAGAACTATATTTTTGTCTGTGTTTTTTGCCAGTACAATAGTTCTATCTGCGGTTTTATTCCTCATGGATCGTAGCTCTCGGGCAAAGGCAATAAAAAATCAAAAAGAATCCAAAAGTATAACAAATATCGGTCCTTATTTGCTGCGTGAAAAAATTGCAGAGGGTGGTATGGCCGAGCTGTTTCTGGCTGACTATGTTCGTGAAGATGGTTTTCGGCGAACACTTGCGGTTAAAAAAATACTTCCTCACCTGGCTGAAAATAAAGATTTTATTAACATGTTCATTCGTGAGGCCAGGCTTGCGGCGCTACTTCGGCATCCCAATGTTATCCAAATTCTTGATTTTGGTAAGATTAAGAATGTTTATTTCATTGCAATGGAATATATTGATGGAAAGAACCTGGCCGAGATCATTGCTCAAATTAAAGAACCGCTCCCGGTTGATTTGGCAATTTTTCTTATGCTGAAAATTACTGCCGGTTTGCATTATTCCCATACCAAAAAAAATGATGTAACAGGAGAGCCGTTAAATATTGTCCACCGAGATATCACCCCCCAGAATTTATTAATTTCATATCAAGGCGAAGTGAAAATCACTGATTTTGGTATCTCCAAAGCAAGGTCTGAACCGAGTTTTACTGAGGCTGGTGTCATTAAAGGAAAGTTGTCTTATTTGTCTCCAGAACAGGCACTGGGGCAAGAAGTAACTTGCCAAACTGATATCTATGCTTTGGGACTTGTTTTTTATGAAATGCTTTCCGGCACGAAGGTATACCAATTTAGCGATAATATAGATGCCATCCGATCCATTCCGGAGAAAGAGATTCCCCCTTTGCTGAGTGTGAGGCCGGATATTCCTGATGAGTTAAACATTATTGTGATGAAATGCCTGGAAAAAAATTTAAAGCTAAGGTATCAAGTCGTACAAGACATTCATGATGATCTGATGAAATTGAAAAGTAAATTGAAAATTGTTTACGATGTAGATCATCTCGCAAATTTCATGAAGATGAATTTTGATAAAATAAACTAAAAAAAAATGAATAGGTATTCAGTCCCAATCTCTGGTTGTTGACAATGGTTATGGCAAAAATAAATTACTTTGGAAAAACAGATAGCGGGCTTGTGCGCCCAAATAACGAAGATACATTTCTCATTAAACCTGGCATGGGATTCTGCGTCGTGGCAGATGGTATGGGTGGTGCTGCCGCTGGAGAACTTGCCAGCCGGATATTTGCCGAAACTGCTTTGGATGTTTTTTTGAGAGCAGAAGGGCGATTTGAAACAGAAATTCAGGGGCAGACCCAAATAACCATAGAGAATAGTGATGATGTAACAATAATTAGATCTGAAACAGAAATTCCTAAACGAGTCCAAACAATTTTTACCCTGGCCAATAAGAGAATTCTTGATCATGTCAAAAAAACGCCCCAGCACAAGGGCATGGGTTGTACCGCAGAGTTGATTGCGTTTTATGACGATAATTTTGTCCTTGGACATTTGGGAGACAGCCGAATCTATCGTATCCAAAATGGCAAATTAAAACAGCTCACCAAAGATCATTCTCT
The DNA here is from genome assembly GCA_021157555.1 of Deltaproteobacteria bacterium. GTDB lineage: Bacteria > Desulfobacterota > Desulfobacteria > Desulfobacterales > BuS5 > BuS5. The sequence continues at coordinate 3,010 of JAGGWL010000201.1, forward strand.
TGTACAAGATCAGATCGATCAGGGTCTGATATCCCCCGAGGAAGCCCGGAATCATTCATTGCGCAATGTTATTACACGCGCAGTTGGAATTGATAAAAGGTGTAATATCGATATGTTAGGAGGGAAAATAAGTTCAGGAGATCTGTTTCTCCTTTGTTCGGACGGCCTGACCGATATGGTCGATGATAATCTGATCTACAAGGTTCTTTCTTCTTCTATGGACTTGTCTCAAAAAGCTGAAAAACTTGTTGAAATGGCTAACTCTGCCGGGGGTAGGGATAATGTTACAGTGGTTCTAGCTGAAATATTGTGAGCAAAAAAGAAGATCATTCCCTCTTAGTCGTACTTTCATTGACACAGAGGGGGTAATCTTTTTCTGATCCGTTAACCTCGGGGAGGCCCCAGATATAAATACGGGACGTGAAGGCTTTTATTGCCACCATGAAAAGTTTCCGCAAACTATCATTAAAGTGAAGTCAACGACCATCGGCAGCACTGGTGGTTTAACGAGATTAATTATTATGAAAAAAAAAGTATTTGTCTGGATGATTGTGTTTCTATTGGTAGTATCTGGTGGCTGCGCTACGATGAAAGACAAAACACGGGTTCAGACATATATACAAAATGGGCAAAATTATGAAAGTCAAGGCAATCTAGTACAAGCCTTGAAACAGTTTAAACTGGCTCTCACCGTGGATCCCCGGGACAAAGAGGCTATAGAGAGAAGTAATCGGCTAGAAAAAAAGATGCATGTGCTGGCGGAAGAAAACTATCGGCAAGGTTTGAAATTGCGTAACAAGGGGAAATATGAATTAGCCCGTCGTAAGTTTTCAAAAACATTGGAGCTTCAGCCAGACCATTCCGGAGCATTAAGAGCGATTAGATTCAGAAAGCAGGTCCACTGGGAAAAGTTTATTGTACACACGATCAAGCCGGGTGAAAGCCTTTCAACTGTGGCGGATATTTATTACGGGGATTATAAAAAGTTTCCTATTATAGCAGAATTTAATAACATGTCTGATGCAACAAAGGTAACAGTTGGTCAAAAAATTAAAGTTCCTGAAATAGCAGGACCGTTATCTTTCCCAAACAAGCAGAATGTTGAGGCTGAATGTGTAAAGATATCTGATTCGATAGGCATGGAACAGAAGATAAAACAAGAGCAGGTGGGGATAATAGGAAAGGATGAAGGCCGGGAAGAAAGTGTTGAACAAGTGCAATGCCAGGCCGCTATTGCCAAATTTATTAAAGCGTTAAATGTAAATCCTGATGATAAAATTGTTCTCGCAAATCTCTCCTCTACTTATTTTCGATATGGTATTATTCTGTTTGAAAAAAAAGATTATCAGGAGGCGGAGAAAAAATTCAAAGCATCTTATAGATATAATAATAACTGTCGGAAATGTCAGGACTATATCAAAAGAAGCCGAGAAACTTATAAAAAAATACATTATAATAGGGGTCTGTCGAACTTTGGAAAACAACAATTGCCCGAGGCTATTAGGGAATGGAAATTAGTTTATGTCGTTGATTCAAAATACAAAGAGGTGGAAGAAAATATTAAAAAAGCTAAAAGTCTCTTGGAGAGACTGGAACAAATAAAAAGTGGTTTACATGAACCACAGACCGAGTAATATCTAAATTGAGCGATTCTGCTTTATGATGACAAAATATAGTGAGAGGTAAAGCCTGCAATCGAGCCACTTCGCGCCTTGCACTTGAATAAAATTTTCTTTTTTGCAAGTACCTCCTTTGTGCAGGGGTAATTTTGTTTAAAATAATAAAAGTCAGGAATGTTGAAGGAGGAGGGAAATATGGAGAGCCATGATTTTATTTTACGAGAAGAAATTAGTAAAGGCCTGACACCTGAAGCTTTAAAGATTTTTCTTGCCTCCATGGAAGAAAAAAGATTTAAAGCTGGTGAGAGACTTATCACCAGAGGAGAAAAAGGGGACAAACTTTTTATCATCCAAGATGGTACATGTAGCGTGATTATTGAAAAGGATGGCAAGGCCTATCCCATTGTTTCACTTAAGTCGGGAGATTTCGCTGGAGAGATGGCTCTCATTACAGGAGAGCCTCGCACTGCACATGTGGATGCCGAAACTGATGTAGTAGTGGCGGAAATTAGCCGTGAGAAATTCGATGCCGTTTGTGATGATCATCCATCTTTGAGGGAAATTCTTTCGGAAATTGTTCAAGAAAATATTTTTTCTTCGATTTTCAAGGAACAAAGGGAAGTAGGAAAATATAGCATACAGGATATTCTGGGAAAAGGTGCCATGAGCACTGTCTATAAGGGAGTTCACAGGTATCTTAATATGCCTGTTGTCATAAAAGTGCTTAGGCACGACATGGCCATGAATCCTGATTTTTACAATAAATTCAAAAAAGACGCTATGAAGATACTCCAGTTGAATCACGATAATATTGTGACGGTCTTCGATATTGCAAGTCTTTATAGAACTATTTTTATCTTTAGAGAATATTTGGAAGGAGAACCCCTACATAAAATCCTCGATAAAATGCCACGACAGCCATTGAATAGAGTCATCGAATTTTTACTGCAAATCTGTTCAGGTCTGGCCTACTCTCATAAACATGGCCTTATCCATCAGGGCATAAAACCAAGCAATATTTTTATTTTGCCAAACGACCAGGTAAAACTTATCGATTTTGGATTGGCCTTCCCCAGGTGGGCAATTGATACATCTCTTGGTAAAATGGTGCAGTATATGTCACCCGAACAAATTGCCGGGGAGCGCCTGGATGAGAGAACCGATATCTATTCACTTGGAATCACGGCGTTTGAGATGATCACCGGTGAAAGACCTGTTCCAGACCATGATATCGATAAGTCCATAGAAATGCATGCTATTCAAGAGATTCCAGACCCACGTTCGTTACGTGCGGAGCTTCCGGATGGACTCTGTCGAGTAGTCATTAAGGCATCTAAAAAGAATCCGGATAAAAGATACCAGAATGTTTCGGAAATTATAAGTGACCTCAAAGCCATTGCAGGAAAATAGCAGATTAGGGGCTATCAGTATGCAAACAGTATAAACTTGTTCTAATGTCCAGGTTGTTGGTGCCATTGCCGGTATAATGAGGACCCTGTATGAAGCCATTTATGAAGGTATTCCCTGCTAAAAAACTTGCAAATAACAGAAACTATGTGTATTGTGGCCAAGTGTGCTTGTTGAGTCTTGACGAGCAAGCATACCCATCACCAAGATCATGACAGCCTCAGTAATATCATAGTCAGCGGTATGCCCCCGCTTGATGGAGATGATATGTTTAAGAGTGTTAGAGAGCTGCAACTTGTCCGAAACCTCCCCGAGATGAACAATTCCGACATTTCCAGTAAGATTTTTAGCGGTAAATTTGACTCGAAATTTTCCCATCACTTAAGTGTCTCTGCAATCGTTTTAATTGAGGCATGCTATAACATGTTTTTAGCAAGATGCAATACTTTATGAAGTTTTTATTGCCACTTTTAAGTACCACATACAGTCTGTTTAACGCATGAAACCATTATATATTGCGGTCAAAATTCTAAAGACGGATTTTTTGTGAAACTAACAAGTATGGACACTTTGATTTTTTGGAGATAAAATTTGGAGACAGGATTTAAAAAAAAGAAAAGAATGGCCAAATTTCTCGTCATTATAGGGATTATTTTAACAAGTGCTACGATATTATGGGGGATGCACAATTTTAAACATGAAGAAATAAGGGTTGTTAAAACAAAGCATGAAAATGGTATGGATAAAGAGGTTTGGATATATAAAAAATCTGTTTTTGGAAAAGAAAAAAAAATAAAAGAAATAATTTATTTTTCTAATGGAAATAAAGAGTCCGAGGTAAATTATAAGAAAGGCAAAGTCAATGGCTGGGCCAGGATGTGGTACAAAAACGGTAAGGTGCATTTTGAAGCTACTTATAAAAACAATAAGACCCATGGAGTAAGAAACGCCTACCATAAAAATGGACAAATATTTTGCCGGGCGAAATATAAAAATGGAAAATTGTTAGGGAAAAAAAACTGGGATGAAAATGGGAATGAGATTTACCTTCCTATTGATAGATAATGGAAATTCCTCTTAGCGGTTAATCTACCAAGGTAGTTGATATTATAGTTGATTCAGACCCGTCAGGAGTGCGACTGAGTGATTCCAATAAAATTCTTTCGGGCAAATTTTATGGGAGGGCATAGCAGTGGCAAAAGCTAAGACAGCGAAAAGTGAAGGAATCTTCAATGGTATATCAATCGCTATTCTGGGTTTGTATATCCTTTTTATAGTAGTTATAATAGGATCCGTAGTCTTCTATACCAGCCCGAAGCTTATTCTAAAGGGTATTATTTCACCCGCGACCCTTTTTTCCATAAAATTGAGTTTGTGGACCTCTGTTCTCACAACAATAATAGCTATCCTGATGGCTATCCCGGCCGGGTATGTTTTATCCAGATATAAATTTTTTGGTAAAGGTATAATTGACGTAATCATCGATTTGCCGATCACGCTTCCCCCCCTGATTATTGGCATGTGTCTTCTGGTTTTTTTCAGCACCGCGCCGGGACATTTTATTCAAGACCACATAATAAAGTTCGTTTTTTCCGTACCCGGCATTGTGCTGGCCCAATTTTCAATTTCCGCTTCCTTTGCCTTATATGCATTGAGGGAGGCTTATGACGCTGTAGACCCCAGATATGAAGACGCAGCTCGCACTCTCGGGTGTAATAAGGTGCAGGCGTTTTATAAGGTTACTCTCCCATTAATAAGGCCGGGAATAATCAGCGGAGCCATAATGACTTGGACAAGAGCTGTGGGTGAGTTTATACCCATACTTCTCCTGTGCGGAGCGTCGCAGGGCAGAACAGATATTTTGCCCGTTGCAATCTTTTTACAATTTGAACAGGGCGACATTGAAATGGCTGTATCACTGACCATAATTTTCCTGATCTTGAGTGCGGTTTATCTTTCTATATTTAAAAAACTTGGCTTGAAGGCAGGTGGATTAAAAAAAGAAGGCAGAATGTGACGTTTATCTAAAAAGTGCTTTTTATAAGGAGGACTGAAATGAGAGAATCAAACCCCATGTCTGGCAAAAAAATTGTGGTGGCGGCAATATGGATCATAACTGTGTTTCTACTATTTAATTTTGGTTGCAGCAGCGAACCTGATGAAGCGAAAACAGAAGGGGAAAAGTATATTATGGTGGGAGCTGGTGCAGGATTGAAACCCGCATTGGAACCGATCGCTAAATTATTTACAGCGAAAACCGGTATTAAGGTCGAATATTCATATCTTTGTTCGGCTATGGTTCTTACCAATATGCAGCTTACAAGAACAGGGGACATTATGGTGCCGGGTTCCCAACACTATATGGACCTTGCGGTTGAAAAAGAGGTAATCGATCCTAAGTCTGTTGCCATTGCAGGATATATGATCCCGGTCATAGGAGTTCAAAAGGGAAACCCCCATAATATAACCTGTTTAGAGGACTTGGCAAAGCCGGGATTAAAGGTTGGAATAGGACAGGAAGCCTTGGCCGTGGGCCGATTGACGTTAAAGATGCTCAAGGAGTTGGGTATCTATGAAGCCGTAATGAAAAACGTGGTGCTCACAGGCGGCTCGGCCACGAAACTTATGCTGCCGCTTGCCATGAAGAACCTGGATGCGGAGATAAACTGGCTGGCAATGTGTATGAATTTTGCTGAAAAAGTTGATATTATCAAAATTGATCCAAAAAAACTTGCGTACAGTGTAGCGCCGATCGGCATGACTAACTACTCAAAGAACAAAGAGGCGTCCCAGCAATATCTTGACTTTGTGGTTTCAAAAGAAGCCCAGGCGATTTTTGCCAAATTTGGATTTGCGGCCTATTTCGATCCATCAAAAATTGAAAAACTCAGATAGTGCCTGTATTAAAACACAATACGAATAACTGTCTTGGTAATATTCAAAAGGAGGTGCCTGCTGGATGAGAGATATGGTCGTTTTTAAAAACATAGAATTTACCATCGGAACATTCTCACTTCATGACGTAAATTTCAGTATAAGGGATGGGGAATATTTTGTAATTTTGGGTCCCTCCGGCAATGGTAAAACACAATTGCTCAAGCTCCTGGCCGGGCTTAACAGGCCAAAAAGCGGAGAAATATGGATTGATGGTACACGAAGGGACCATCTGCCACCTGAAAAAAGAGACATAGGATATGTATTTCAGGACCAGGTTCTTTTTCCCCATATGAACGTTTATGACAACATTGCGTTCAGTTTGAAGCTGCAAAAACAGAGTAAGTCAGAGATTAAGGAAAAAGTCGAAAATATGGCAGGGATTCTCGGTATTTCTTACATGTTGAACAGATCCCCGGTTAATTTAAGCGGTGGTGAAAAGCAGCGGGTTGCCCTGGCCAGAGCAATGGTAATGGGTCCAAAAGTGCTAATCATGGATGAACCGTACGCCGCTCTCGACAGAAATCTGCAGGAGAGACTGACTTTAGAGGCCCGGGAGCTTCACGATCAGTTAAAACAAACAACTGTTCATGTTACCCACAACCAGGAGGAGGCTATAACCCTTGCGGACCGGCTGTGCATATTGGAAAATGGTACGGTAAAAATGATCGATACACCCGATAAAGTATTCAGGAGTCCTACTTCCACCTTTGTGGCCAGTTTTGTCTGTACTGAAAACATATATAGTGATGCCGTAGTGAAAAGCGATGATGGTGATGTTTTGCAGCTCCAATACGCTGATAATGAAGTGTTCTGTAATTATAAAAAGACTCATACCAAAATAGCTGTTTCTGAAAGTGATGATAGAGGTTTCTTCCATTTTGCTCGTGAGCTTAGCGGTATCACTGGAAAAGTGACTTTTGCCATCAGGCCGGAAGTCGTTTCGATGCAGACTTCTCCTCCTGATGATATGAAGAGAAATGTTTTCAAGGGAGTAATTGTCAAAATTTTTGACAGAGGGATTATGTTTCAATCCAACATTAAAATAAATGACAACTTTTTAATCGTAAATTTGACAATGAGAAAAAGATTTTTAAATATGAACCTCGAGAAGGGAAGTGAGGTATATGTGAGTTTTGAAGATACGGATGTTCATATTATTGACGATACAATTAAATCACTGGTACCTGGCTTGAGTGCAATGAAAATTTAAGATCGGCTAAAGAGGTTATCAATGGGAAAACTGGTTCTGGAAATCAAAGACGTGTCCAACGGTATCTTGAAGGATGTGAACCTGGAAGTTGAGAAAGGAGATTTTTTTCTGATCTTGGGTCCTTCCGGTTCAGGCAAATCGACATTGCTAAATCTTATTTGCAGGATGGAACCCCTTGCATCAGGACAAATACTGATTAACGGTGTTGATATATATAGTATAAATGATTTTGATAAATGGAAAGCAACCAACATTGGTTATGTTTATGAGAAAAACAATTTGATATCCACTTTTACCGCATACGAGAACGTGGAATTGCCCATGTTGGCAGCCGGGGTCAATAAAGGAGAAAGACGTGAACGTGTTTTGGGGGCATTAGAGAGTGTGGGGTTAAGGGAAAAGGAACGTTTTTATCCAAAAAAGTTAAGAATGGAAGAAAAACAAAGGGTGGCGCTGGCCAGGAGCATAGTAACTGAACCGGCCATAATCCTTGCTGATGAACCTACAGGCAAATTGAAAAAGGACCAAACGGAGAGCTTTGTCGGATTAATGGGAGAGCTGGGTAAGAAAACCGGCGGTGCCTTTGTGGTGGTCAGCCATGACCCCAGTTTAAAAAGTGCGGCTTCAAAAGTCCTGGAACTGTAACCCTAAATGGTGGGGGGAGTGAATAGTGATATTTAAGTTAGCCTTTAAAAATATAAGGGGAAATCTAAAATTTTACGTGCCATTTTTGCTGTTCCTTATAATCGTTGCCTTTGTATTTTCCACCCTTCTGGCTTTGTCAATAGGTTCAAGCCAGATTTATAAAAAATCCGGTTCAAAACAACTGCTAGCTGTATTTGAAAGCAATAGAGCTTGTGTCATGGCAAGCCTGGTGCCGGAAAAATATAAATCCAGAATAGAAGGTTTGCCTCATATTGAGGATATAACCGGGGAGGTAAGACATATTATCGTTTATGCTCCTAAAAAAAGCCTGACAATAGCCGGTGTCGAACCGGACAAGTTCAGAGATTTCAAAGACATCGAAATTTCAGATGCAGAATATGAAGATTTTAAAAAAGATCCGCATGGCGTGATAATAGGGAAAAAAGTACAGGGGATCTTTAAATGGAAAACTGGAGAATCAGTAAAATTACAGCGAATGAATTTTAACGTTCGCGGGGTCTTCAAACTTCCCCTTTCCGTTTATGACGGCATGATAATCTTCCACAAAGAATATATGCAGCAGCTCGTAAAGAAGGAAGGGTATTTTACGGCAATCACCATTAAAATTGACTCCCCTGAAAATAAAATAGAAGTTTCAAAGACGGTTGAACAATTACTTGCAGACCATCCCGCGGGTA
>JAGGWL010000356.1 GCA_021157555.1 Deltaproteobacteria bacterium
CATCAATATCTACCATATCAAGATTATTAAGCTTCGCATACATTTCTGAAATAATAAGCATAGTATTTATCATTTCCATCAGATAATCACATTCTTCAATGGTGCCTGCCGCCATTTCCTTAAATTCATCCATGGACTTGCCGGTTGTGAGAACTATTTCAGCAAGGCCGCGAATTCTTGTCAAAGGACTTTTCAGGTCGTGAGCTATATTGTCCGTCATCTCTTTCATTTCGTTTATCAATGTATTAATACGATCCAGCATGCTGTTGAAGGTGATCGCCAGTCTGTCGATTTCATCACCTCTTAAATTAACGGGAACTCTTTTTTCAAGTGCTCCGTCAGATATTTCGATAGCAGTACTGGTAATTCTCCCAATTCCTTTAAGAGCTCGTTTTGCCATAAACCATCCGGTTAATGCAGAAAAAACAGTCAGGATAATCATTGTTGTTCCAAACAGTTCCCGAAATGATTCCAGTAAACATTCGTCATCTTTTAACGATTGTCCAACTTGCAGGATTTTACCCGATCCTATAATGCTGTAAAGTATGCGTGCTTTATGGTGATGATGCTTTGGAATCTTTATTGTCTGAAACACATAATTCATGCCGCTATTCAAGCTGGTTAATGCGATTTGATCTATTTCAATATTTCCCCAGGAGGCCAAATTCGAGGCGGCAAGTTCTTCTCCTGTTAAAGTTAGAATGCGAAAAAATATTTTATCTGCGCCTTCTGAGTCAGTTTCAATTTTTATTTCATTTTTAATCTTATCCAATCCGTAAACTAAAAGAGAAACAAATTCCGTCTTATCGCTCAAAAGTTCCTGATCCACACGTTCCTGTATAGTAGAAACAATTAAAAAATAAATTCCAAGAAAGGCTAAAAAAAAGGAAATAACAAATATTGCCGTATACCAAAAGGTTAACCTGAAAGCGAGTGTAGCATGCAGCTTAAGCAGTTTCTTTAAGGACATATCCGGCTCCGCGAATAGTGTGTATAAGCTTTGGCGAAAATCCCTTGTCAATTTTATCTCTCAACATGCATATCCTTGCTTCAACAACGTTTGTATGCGGATCAAAATTATAATCCCAAACATTCTCCATTATCATGGTTTTGGAAACAACACGTCCTGAATTACGCATAAGGTATTCAAGCAGTGCAAATTCACGAGGCTGTAAATTTATTTTTTTGTTGTCTCTTGTAACCTCGCGGGTAAGAATATTTATAGAAAGCTCACCGACAACAAAACCGGAAGATTCCGTTGTTCCACTGGCTCTGCGAATCAAGGCCTGAACGCGCGCCAGAAGCTCTGAAAAAGCAAAAGGCTTGGTCAAATAATCATCACATCCTGTTTGAAGCCCCTTTACCTTGTCAGAGACGGACCGTTTGGCGCTCAAAATCAGTATTGGTAAATTAATCTTTTGTTCCCTTAATTTTTTTATTAAAGTAAGGCCGTCTATCTTTGGCAGCATTATATCAATAATAGCTGCATCATAAGACTCATTTAATGCCATGTGAAGGCCATCTTCTCCGTTATCCATATGATCCACTACAAACCCTGATTCTTTTAATCCTTTAATGACAAAAGAAGCAATTTTTAAATCATCTTCGACCAATAGCAGACGCATGTTCATTCACCTTTTATTTTGCGGTGATCAGATAAACTCCAAAGCAAATCACAAGAATACCGGCCCACCTCATGATTCCAATGGTTTCATTAAAGAATATTTGTCCTGCAAAAGCAGTAACAATATATCCCACGCTAAGTAACGGATAAGCATAACTTACTTCAACCCGGGAAAGCACCATTAACCAGACTATAACACTTACAAGGTAACAGCCGAATCCGGTGATAATAAAAGGATTCACGGCCACTTTAAGACCAATCGGGATGATGTTATTAATGGTAAAAGTAAAACTACCTATTGTACGCATTCCCTGCTTAAGTACCAGTTGCGCACAGGCATTCAGCAAAACACCAAAAAGAATTAATGGTAAATATTTATTCATTTCTTATACTCAACATTTGGTTCCTACCAGATTTTCTATAAGGCTATATAATTTTTATTAGGGAACTATTTAAAATAAAATCGGTTTAATTGGGTGGATGAATCATGTTTTACATTACCCGTTTTTCCAATCGGCTCCTCTTTTGTCATCTGTTCTATCGACCCGTTTCCGGATTCTACGTTCGCAATAAATCTATTCCCTGCTTGATCACGTCCCACTAAAACAGCATCATGCGGTTGTCCATCCCTGTTGTATTTCACGATAAAGGATTCAACAGTCCCCTTCCCTTCCATCTTGTCCACAACATTAACCGCGGGATATTTTACAGGCTTTTTCTGCGGGTCATGAGGCGTCCATGGAATTTCACCAGGATTGGCATTATAAATACCTATGGAATGTTTGCTTAGAAACCAGCTTATACTATGAATCATTCCAAAAGATTCGGACTTTTTTCTCAAAATATCCATCATCTGACAAATTGCATGCATTGTATAATTGTTTCCAGCGCCTCCAAAAGACGCGAGACCGCCTGTGACAGTAAGGGGCCTGGGATCTGTAGACGACATTTTCAGCATTTCTCTAACAATTCTTGGTACGCAGGGAAAACAGCTATAAAAATCTAAAAATTGAATTTCATCTAAAGAGACAGGGACGCTATTTAACGCTAAATCAACTGCTTCGGATACCGAAGGACTTGCCCATAATTCAGGGCGTTCAGAAACCAAAAAATTATCTTCTGCAGCGCCGCTTCCACGCAAAAATATCATTTTGTCTTTAGATATGCCGTAAGCCTCAGCCTTTTCCAGATTAGTCATAATAACGGCTGCTGCCTGATTTATGCTCATGTTTGCGCACATTGCCTTGGTATATGGGAATACTACCATTTTATTCTTATCTGTTGGAGTTGCTATATCTTTAGCACTCATAAACTTTTTTGACCAGGAATGCTGGTTTTTGGAGGCTATTTTAGAAAAATCTGAACAAAAGGATGAGAGTTCAAGCATGTGATCTTCCATGGTTTTACCCCAATGCGCTCTGAGAGCATTTTCAAACATAGCATACATAAAAATTGGCAATGTTAATCCATAACGAGCCTCATTATGTGTATATGGCTGCCTTTTATCGCCGACAAACATGGCACCTGGTTTGTCATAATTGGAAACGTAATATTCGAATGCAGTACCGAAGTGAGGTATCTTTTCTTTTGTATAAAATGATTCTGCACCGCAAATCAGCACAACTTCGGCCTTTCCGGTATAAATCTTCTCTGCATTTTCGTTAACAAACCATTGAGGTGTTACACCACCTATCGTGGAATAATTTGTTCTTGCTGACTCTATACCAAGAATTTTTGCCAAATTTTCTCCAGGTTTTTCCAGTATCCTGGATAAACAGTTAACAATACAGATAGTATCTATACCGCCAAGGTCGGAAATGGCTGCATCTTTCGCTGCCATCCGGCAAGCTTCTGCCATAAACTCAACTGGATCTTTTTGTTTTTCTGTTTTTTCTCTGTTTGTTAATTCTGCTGCTCCTACAAGAACGGGAATTTTTTTTTTATCCATAAGATACGTTCCTTTCAAAGTGACAATCGGTTTGCCACGTAATTGGGCCCTACGATTAAAAGGTTATTATATATGGTCGAATGAATTGACTCCATTTTACTGCCAAATAAAATATTCCTAATCAGGCCATGACCGTATGCACCCAAAACAACAAAAGAATCATGGGGAACATCGTAAAGGTTCTCTTCAAATTTTCCTTTATCAAAAAACAGCCATTTATTCAGGTGGCGGTTCAAGCGGTCCTCCATATTCTGGTCCTGGACCATTTTTTCATAATCTCTTCGGGTATTTTTTTTTTCAAGCCTTGTTAATATGTTTAGCGGCATGCCAGAGATGTCACTGATTTGCAATCCAAGGCGAAGTGCATTTACAGCATTGGCCGATCCACCAAAAAAGACGGTTATGCTGTGCCATTCCTTAAAGACCGGACTTGTCAAAAGAACCGGAAAAAATGCCGCTTTCACAATTTTTCTTACCTTGGCACCTATGTTGCCAAGAGTAATTTTTGAAGTTGCATCACTAATACTGCGAGGGCAGCACATATAATCAAATTCAGTATTAATATCAGGCAGGGTTGAGGCAGTATAATGTTTAGGTGTATAAAATCTTGGTTTAAAGCCTCCCTGCTCAAGAAGTTCCGAAGCGTGTTGTATGGCTGTGTCAGGTGCAGTCAGATATGAATTGTCAAGATCAATCTGTACGACTTCATTTTTAAAATACATTAAAAATTTAGCATGTTTTGGAATGTAAATCACAGGAGCTATCCCGACCTGGTTGCAAAAATAAATGGATTGTAACAGGGTCTCTCTTCCCACGGGTGTGTTTCTAAAAATATGAAATAATTGATGATTCATTTTATACTCCTCATGTTTTACCCCAATGGCTCACTCAGGAATTACTCAATCCAGAGTTTGAACCATGAGTTCTTTGCGGTATTGATCTAAAAGAGTCGCTTTGGATATTATACCGATAAACTTGTTGTTGGCCACGACAGGTATACTAAACAGGTGTTTTCTATCCATTATATTAAGTATTTCAGATAGATCATCATCCGGATAAACCTTATCTACATCAGTATCCATTATCTGCCATAAAAACACTGCGTTGTACATATCCGAATTAAAGATATAGGATCTTATGCTGTCAAGATGGATTAATCCCAGGAAACGGCCTGTTTTTTCATCCTCAACCGGAAAAATATTTCTTCGCGACTTTTTAATAATATGAATAAATTCGCCCAGCCTCATATTCTGGTTAACGGTTAAGCAATCTCTTTCAAGCAGTTCCGGTACGCTTAAATCCGACAACACTCTTGCATCAGTGCCTGGTCTGAGAAGCTGTCCCTTGGCAACCAAAGCTTTAAGATAAAACGAGGCTGGCTCAATATAATGACATAATGTGGTGGAAACAGATGATACAATTAAAAGAGGCAGAATTACATTATAGCCTCCTGTGATTTCGACTATAAGGAAAATTCCTGTAAGAGGCGCTTGCAGCATACCGCTGATTAGTCCTGCCATTCCAAGGAGCGCATAACAACCTTCATTAACCCATGATAACGAAGGGTATATTATGGCAAGAGCGCGATAGTATGTCAGTCCTGCAAGGCTTCCTATTACAAGACAGGGGGCAAATATACCGCCTGATCCCCCTGAGCCGAGCGTAAGGGATGTGGCAAAAATTTTAGCGAACAGAGCAATTGCCACAACTAAAAGTCCCTGTGTAAAATTTTCGTTTATCATACTTCCTATGAAATGATAGCCTTCACCAAGAACAACAGGTAAAAACATGCCTATTATTCCAACTGCACATCCTCCGGCGGCAGCACGCACCCATAAAGGGATCTGGATTTTTTCAGAAATTCCTCGAACGGTTTTTAAAGATCGGGTGAGAAAAATTGTTACAACGGCCGTAAAAATGGCAAGGCCAAAAGATGCCCCAATGTCAAAAAAAGTTATATCAAAATTGTGATGCGCAAATGCAATACTATTCCCCTGAAGGAATCGGCTGATCTCGGTTCCTGCAACTGAAGCAATTGCTATGGGAACAATATTGCTCGCTTTCCATTCACCCAGGATTACTTCTATTGAAAAGACAAGTCCGGAGATTGGCGCATTAAAGATGGATGATATGGCACCAGCCGCTCCGCATCCGACTATAATTATTCTTTGCCTGTCATTAAGGGAAAAAAAACTGGCAATATTAGCTCCTATAGCAGCTCCACTCATGACAACCGGAGCTTCAGGGCCTGCAGATCCGCCGCTGCCAATTGTTAAACAGCTTGATATAATCCTCGAAAAGCTTGAACGGAAGCGTAACAAACCACCATAGCTGGAGACGCTGTAAACGACCTCGGGCACGCCATGGCCAGCACCTTCATTAACTATTTTTTCCAGAAATATAGATGAAAGAGCGGCTCCGATTGCGGGTAATATAAATGCCCACCAATAATGCCGAAAAGGATGCAGCCAATCGAATAAGATCAGAATAGAACGGTTTAGGGCTACGGCAGCCAGGCCGCTGCAGCTTCCAACAATAACCGCAATTAATATCAGCAAAAGACGGTCGTCTGAACGAAAAAAATTCCATTTAAAAGGATTGCGCCATGATTTAAAAATGCTCATAGAATCCAGTCTAAAAATCGCCGATTTGGTCTATTTCTTTTTCATAATCAGCTATTTTTGCGTAAAATAAATCATGAGCAGGAGATGTTTTTAAAAATTCTATAAATAGCTTGTTACGAACACAAAAAGATAATCGTGAAAGAAGATGAAGGTGTGTTTTAACTGATATACTTAAAAGAATGAACATGATAAAAACAGGTTTATTGTCTATGGATCCAAAGTCTACAGGCTTTTCAAAAAAACAGGTTATTATTGCGGAATTTTTATGCATTTCTGATAATGGAGTGCGTGGATGCGGAATGGCAACTCCGTTTCCAATACCTGTTGAAGCAAGAGACTCTCGCTCAATCAACGTTGCAAGTAGTTCTTTTTTATTTTTTATTAATAAATCAGGTATCTTATCTATTGCGTCTTTAAGTACTTTTTCAACAGTTTGCCCATTAATACCATATAGCACAGATCCACGTTGCATTGCAGGGAGCAAATTTTCCGGCTGTAGATTTTTTTCTTGATCAATCTCTTTTTTTGATAAAAAAAATGAGAGGTTATGAGCCTCAGCCCACTTTTTCATCACAGCTTCGCGCATAATATAAATATTACCGCTTTTTTGCATGGGAATTCTGCCCTGTCTGACCCAGCGCTCTATCGTATTCCAAGGCAAATTCAGTCTGTTGGCAACTTCATGTATAGTTAGTTCCATAGT
This sequence comes from Deltaproteobacteria bacterium, assembly GCA_021157555.1. Classification (GTDB taxonomy): domain Bacteria; phylum Desulfobacterota; class Desulfobacteria; order Desulfobacterales; family BuS5; genus BuS5. The sequence continues at coordinate 6,900 of JAGGWL010000356.1, forward strand.
CATAATAAATATCCGATTCTTTCGTCCCGTTAGAGTAGGCTATTTGAATACATGTTGCGTAATTTTTTTTATACAATATTCTTTATTTGAATAGCATCCAATTGGCAGGTATCAATACAGTCCCAGCATCCCATGCACATATCCTGAAATATAACTGGCGGTTCAAAAGCTCCGTCTATCTGTTTGATAACTTTATGCGAACATTCCAGCACTGCTGCGCAAACCCCTTCATCAGGATTACATTTTTTTGGACTGCATATTTCATAATTCACTAAAGCAAATGTTTTTTTGGACTGCATCGTATTATTTTGTCTCCGTTCCTTATTTTCTCCTATTTGGAAGCTGATGCTATTGACCAATTTTTCTTAATTTTTCAAAAGCTTCATTATCACCTAACAAAATCATGATATCACTATCTTTTAATATAAAATTTCCTTTGGGAATAAAATTTAATTGTTCCGGAACGATCTCTTTAATTGCAATAATCAGTATGCCTAATTTATTAATGAGATTAAGTTCCTGCAACGATTTACCGATAAACCGGTTGGGTACGGCAAAATCTATTATATTATACCCCTCTAAAAAAGGCAAATAATCCAGCATGTTGGGGTTATGCATTTTTTCTGCAAGAGATACGGCAGTATCTTTTTCAGGAAAAAAGACTTCCGTTGCTCCAACTTTGTAGAGTATTCTCTCATGGGCTTCACTGATTGACTTTGCAAATATAGTCTCTACACCAAGATCCTTCAGGTTGAATACTGCAAGAATCGAATTACTCAAAGAACCTATGCAGACTACTACAGAATCCATTTCATTGATACCAAGAAGTTCAAGAGCATGTTTATCTGTGGCATCTGCAACTATGGCCTGACTTACAAGATCCTTGATTGGCTGAACACAGTTGGGCTTTTTATCCAGAGCCAAAACTTCATGACCTTTTTCATACAAACCTGTCGCCAGATAATGTCCAAATTTTCCAAGACCTATTATTGCAAATTTTTTCATAAAAACTGCCCCTACCCTACCATTATATTTTCTTCTGCAAAATAATATTGTGACTTGTCTGGCCGGCGGCTTACGGCCAGTGCAATTACAAGAGGCCCGAGACGCCCGATAAACATTACAAAAGTAATAATTATCTTGCCTGCTATGGAAAGTCCATTCGTAATTCCTGTAGAG
>JAGGWL010000335.1 GCA_021157555.1 Deltaproteobacteria bacterium
ATGAGCCAGTGTGGTTAATAATCAGAAAACGTACAGATAATCAAATTCGGCATGCATTTTCTAATGCTCCGACAACAATAACCTTTGCTGAACTATGCCAGGCATCTTGCCTGCGTTGGTCTATTGAACGTTGCTTCCAGGAAGGAAAAATGCATCTTGGAATGGATCACTATGAACATAGATCATGGCCTGCCTGGCATCGGCATATGATTTACGTTATGCTTGCTCAACATTTTATTTTTCGTGTGAAACAAACTCTAAAAAAAAAACACTAACTTTAGCCATGGCTAAAAAATTACTCCAGGTTATTTTACCACTTCACTCTATAACACAAAAAGGCGCATTAGAAATTATCAAATACACTATAAAACATAACAATATTGCTCATCAAAGTCACAGAAAAAAACAGCTCAATATAGCTAAAAAAATAGGTGTTCAACTGTCGCTGTAGTGTTAATTTTTAAAGACTATATCCCTTTTTTTCTGATTGATTATCTGATTACAAATTTAATATTGTATGACATAATTAAGTAGAGATAACAAACTAAAATTTTTTTTGCGTTCTATCCCCCTGATAATCACATGGTGTAGCGCTCCTGGCGCATCTATTCTCGCTTTCTATAACATAATCAGCTTTTATCATATGTAATGCATAAAATCATAGACGTTCCCTTCTCGTTCCCTTCTCGTTCCTGTTTGCATATACTCAAAAAATATACCAAATTATTAATACAATTGAGTGTAACCAAAATAGAATAATATGGAACAGGATCGAAATGCCTTGGTATTTGTACTAACAAGAGGTTAAAGAGTAATGATTAAAATTCAGAACTAATAAGTAATGATTATTATAAAATCAATATGTTATTAATTATACTTTTGTTTTATGCCCGACTCTTATATTTGATCTTAAGGGAATTTTCTCTTGACCATGTCCCTATATAAGGACAATATTCTATTTTGGTTGCACTCAATACAATTGCCCTTGTTTTCGTCCTTTTTCCATTGACATTCGTATATTCATTATGATAAAAATAATTTTTTAATTTTAGGAAAGCATTATGCTCAATTAGGAGAAAAAAACGATGCCTCAAGATCTTATCGGTTCGGTTTTAGTCGTAGGCGGAGGAATTGCAGGGATGCAATCTGCGCTGGATTTAGCCAATTCAGGCTATTATGTATATCTTTTGAAAAAAACACCTTCTGTTGGTGGCGTTATGGCTCAACTTGACAAGACCTTTCCCACCAATGACTGTGCCATGTGAATTATCTCTCCAGTACTGGTCGAGGTCGGCCGGCATTTAAATATAGAACTCATTACATATTCAGACCTTGAATCTATTCAAGGAAGTGCGGGGCATTTTAAGGTAAAAATCAGGCAGAAGGCACGATATATTGATGTCAACAAGTGCACAAGCTGCGGGGAGTGCGAGACAGTATGTCCTGTTGATATTCCAAATGATTATGATGAAGGGCTTACATCATGGAAAGCAATTTACAAACAATATCCCCAGGCTATTCCGGGTGCATATGCCATAAAAAAAGGCGACAAGGCGCCGTGCCGTCTTGCATGCCCGGCCAGCCTGAATGTTCAAGGCTATGTTCAGATGGTCAAACAGGGCAAATATGAGGCAGCTCTGAAAATAATAATGGAAGATCTTCCACTGCCTGGAGTGCTTGGGCGTATTTGTCCGCACGAATGTGAAGATGCCTGCCGCAGGTGTGATGTTGATGAACCTGTTGCAATACGTAATCTTAAAAGGCTGGCAGCCGATCAATTTGATCCGCGCGAGGTTGAGATTCAATGCGCCCCTGAAAGAGATGAAAAAGTAGCTATTATCGGTTCAGGACCAGCCGGGCTTTCCAGCGCTTATCATCTGGCGCGCAAAGGTATTAAAGCCACCATTTATGAAGCCCTGCCGAAAGCGGGTGGCATGTTGCGTGTAGGCATACCCGATCATCGCCTATCCAATCAAATTCTTGATAAAGAAGTTGAAATCATTACCAATCTGGGTGTAGAGATTAAAACCGACAGCCCGTTAGGCCCTGATTTAAGTATAGATGATCTTTTTAACCAGGGTTATAAAGCTGTATATCTTGCTCTTGGCGCGCATAAGGGTATAAATATCGGTATCCCCGGAGAAGATACAAAAGGTGTGCGCCAGGGCGTAGGTTTTTTAAGAGAAGTAAATTTGACAGGCAAAACTGATATCGGGCGTAAAGTTGCCATCATAGGCGGCGGAAATGTTGCCATTGATGTAGCACGTTGCGCTGTAAGACTTGGCGCGGATGAAGTTCAAATTATTTACCGTCGTACACGCAATGAAATGCCTGCCTGGGAAGAAGAAATTCAAGCCGCAGAGGACGAGGGCGTAAAAATTCTCTATTTGTCTGCACCGCAGGAGATTCTTGCCAAAGACGGTCTGGTATGCGGGTTGAAGTGCATCAAAATGAAGCTTGGCGAACCGGATGCATCAGGACGGCGCTGGCCTATGTCTATTAAAGGTAGCGAATATATAATAGACATCGACCAACTGATTCCGGCTATCGGCCAAAAGCTTAATAACTCAACTATCCAAAATGTAACAGACTTGAATTTTACCAGGTGGGGAACAATTCAGGTGGATCCGCTTACATTTGCAACAGATCGTGATGGCTTATTCGCAGGCGGAGATATGCAGACAGGCCCTTCGATTGCCATTGCCGCTATTGCGGCAGGGCGGGAAGCTGCAGAATCTATTGTTCGTTATATTGACGGTCAAGACCTATCTGCCGGTCGCGAGCTTATCTGCCCTGCTGTTACCATTGAAAATCCTGAGTATCAGGCTATACCTGAAAATGAGCCTGTAAATCCAAGAAAACATATGCCCGAACTGGCCATTGAAAAACGGGCCGGAAATTTTGACGAAGTAGAACTCGGCTACGATGAAGAATCAGGAAAAGCAGAGGCTGATCGCTGTCTGAATTGTGCTTATTGTTCAGAATGTTTTCAATGTGTAGATGCCTGCCTGGCTGACGCTATTATACATAATGATCAACCCTGCGATAAAGAAATTGATGTTGGCGCCGTTATTCTAAGTCCCGGATTCAAGCCTTTTGATCCTTCAAAGTTTGACATTTATGGATACTCAAATTTTGCCAATGTTATTACATCTATGGAGATGGAGCGGATACTGAGCGCTACAGGACCATATCAGAGACATCTTCTTCGCCCGTCAGACCGAAAAGAGCCTAAAAAAATAGCCTGGCTGCAATGTATCGGTTCAAGAGATAATAATCGCTGTAACAATGGTTACTGCTCTTCAGTCTGTTGCATGTATGCAATTAAAGAAGCTGTAATAGCAAAAGAACATGCTGATTATGAATTGGATGCAGCTATATTCTTTATGGATATGCGCACATTTGGTAAAGAATTTGAGCAATATTATGACAAGGCCAGAGAAAAAGAGGGCGTTAGATTTATACGCTCCCGTGTTCACACCATTGATGAAGATCCTGCTACAAATAATCTTTCCATGCGTTATACGGATGAAAAAGGAAAAATTGTTGTAGAACAGTTTGACATGGTTGTTCTCTCCGTTGGTTTGGAAATACCGCCAGAAATTTCCGAACTCGCCGCTGA
>JAGGWL010000036.1 GCA_021157555.1 Deltaproteobacteria bacterium
AGGTGACGGAGATATTGCAGGTGCAGTCGATACGGATTCATTCAAACTTTCTGTTGGTTTCAAACCGATTGATTCCTTAAAATTGATAGCGAACTATGGTTATTATGACCATGGTCGTGATGCACCTGGAACCCTTGCGGATGAGGTATCACGTTCTGCTGAATTGGTTGCAAAATATACAGGAATAGAAAAGGTAACTTTATTTGCAGGATATTTTCATACTGACCATAACGGACAAGGTGTTTACCGAGGCTCCCGTCTTCACGAAGGGCTGGATACTCTCAGGTTCTGGGCAAAGTATGCTTTCTAAGGAACGTGGACGAAATAACTTCACAGAAATATATATTAAATATCCTGAAATTTTTCAAAATAGTTGACTGATAACATAAAATAATGTTTTAAGTAACATTGTTTTTCAATTGTTAGCCATAAACGATTAAATGGCTGGTATGCTTTTTGCTTTATGTATTCGCAATTATGCCATAAAGCCTATGCCGGTAATGAGGTATAATATATGGAAGAAAAGAAGATCCTCTTTATAGATGATGATGAATCACAAAGAGAGATAGTTAATGATATGATCGAAAGTTTTGGATATATTGTAGAGACTGCCGATAGTCCTGAAAAAGCAATACAAATGTTGGAAAAGGATGAATATCCTCTTATCATAACAGACTTGAAGATGCCTGGAATAAACGGAATGGAGTTGTGTAAACATATCAGAACGGTAAATTCCGAATCTATAATCTATGCCTTGTCAGGACATGTTGCCGAATTTGAGCCTGAACTGTTTGAAGAGATCGGGTTTGACGGTCATCTCTGCAAACCTGTAAATATTCAAGTACTCAGACTTGCTATAGATGGTGCTTTTGAACGGCTGGATGAGAACAGAAACGAATCGGAGTAAAATTATTGCTGTGGGGAAGACGCGGGTTATGGAAAAGAATGAGTATGGAACAAAAATAAGTAATATCGGGTTTATTTCAGTTAGGCTGGCAGGCACGGATGGTGTTTCTCTTGAAACTGCAAAATGGGCGGATGTTTTTGAAAAAGCAGGATTTACCTGTTATTATTTTGCGGGAGAGCTTGATCAGCCGGAGGAACGTTCTTATTTACTTGATGAGGCGCATTTTACTCATCCGGATATCAGGGACATTTTTCACAACTCTTTTGGAACCTGCACAAGAGGACGTTTTATAACACAAAAGATTCAGAAAATTAAAAGTTTAATAAAGGATCATCTTTACAGGTTTATTGAAAAATTCAAGATAGATATTTTAATCCCGGAAAATGCGCTGACCATACCATTAAATATCCCGCTTGGTCTGGCCATTACCGAAGTAATTGCGGAAACAGGAATTCATACCATAGCGCACCATCATGATTTTTTCTGGGAGCGGAAGAATTTTTTGACAAATGCCATCTGGGATTATCTTAATATGGCTTTTCCTCCCTCTCTCCCTTTAATTAATCATGTAGTAATCAGCTCACCTGCAAGTGAACAATTGAGCCGCAGGACAGGAATATCATCAACTATTATCCCCAATGTAATGCATTTTGAAAATCCTCCTATTCCTGTTGATGAGTATGCTTCCGATGTTAGAGAAGCTCTCGGCTTTGAAGCTGATGAACTTTTTATTCTTCAGCCTACAAGAGTTGTAGAAAGAAAAGGTATTGAACATGCCATAGAAATGGTTCACAGGCTGAACCTGAAAGCAAAATTGGTTATTTCCCATGCTTCCGGTGATGAAGGACATGATTATGAAGTCCGGCTCAAGAAATATTCAAAGATGTTGAATGTTAACACCATTTTTGTTTCTGACATTATTAACGAAAAAAGAGGGCTAACCGAATCCGGCCGGAAAATATATACACTCGACGACATATATCCGCATGCAGATTTTGTTACATACCCATCTACCAAGGAAGGTTTTGGTAATGCATTTCTTGAGGCTATGTATTTTAAAAAACCGATTATGGTAAATGATTATTCAATTTATGCTGTAGATATTAAACCAAAGGGTTTTTCAGTGGTTGAGATTGATGGGTACGTTACCGACAACTCTGTTCAACAAATCAAACATCTTCTTAATGATAAAGAACTTACCAGTAAAATGGCAGAACATAATTATAAAATAGCCGCACGCTATTTTTCCTATTCAGTTTTGCAGAATAAACTTAAAAATTTAATGGCAGAATATACCAGATGATTTTACACTTGCAGATTTTAAAACAATTTTATTTTTTTGAGGTGACAGCATGTTTGAGGAAACACTAGATACAACCATACAAACTCTTGGTGCAACAAAAGTTAATTCTCCTCTTTGTAAATCAAAGGATATAAAATGGGAACGGGATTTTATATCAGATGATAACAAAATTGTTATTGATGTATTTCGGCATAATCTGAGCCGTATAATCAAAGAGGGTAAAGAGCCGCCTGCGTTTGAAATGGCCGGACAGAGAGAAAAAATTTATTTTGATCCGAGTAAACTTAAGTGTGCCGTTGTAACTTGCGGAGGTCTCTGCCCAGGTCTTAACGATGTAGTTCGTTCAATAGTTCTGGGGCTTTTTTATAGGTATGGAGTAAAAAACATTTATGGAATCAGGTACGGTTTTCAAGGCTTTATATCGAAATATGGGCATGAAATAATTGAAATGGGGCCTAAATTTGTATCACATATTCTTGATAATGGGGGCTCTGTACTTGGTTCATCACGGGGAGCACAGGATATTGGTGAGATTGTCGATTGTCTGGAGAGGATGAATATCGGCATTCTGTTCACCATTGGTGGAGACGGAACATTGATGGCTGCCTCCAGAATTGCAGATGAGATATCTAACAGAGGCCTGAAGATCAGCGTTATAGGAGTTCCCAAGACAATTGATAATGATATTCATTTGATATCAAAATCTTTTGGTTTTGATACAGCCGTTGATGTTGCTACCATGGCTGTAAGGGCCGCACATAATGAAGGAAGAAGTTATCATAACGGAATAGGGCTTATCAAACTTATGGGCAGAAATTCCGGTTTTATTGCTGCCACTACAACGCTTGCACAGCCGGATGTCAATTTTGTGCTGGTTCCGGAAGTTGATTTTGACCTTGAAGGAGAAAATGGCCTTTTAGCTTCTCTTGAAGAGCGTTTAAAAAGCAGAAAACATGCCGTAATTGTGGTAGCTGAAGGGGCAGGGCAGAAGTATTTTGAAAATATCAATGACGAGCATGATGAATCAGGTAATCTTAGATTAAAGGATATTGGTCTGTTTCTAAAAGATAAAATTTCTTCATATTTTGCGGCAAAAAATATGGATATTGTACTCAAGTATATTGATCCAAGTTATATAATAAGGAGCCTTCCAGCAAATGCGAATGACAGCGTTTTTTGTGGTTTTTTAGGACTCGGTGCAGTTCACGCCGGCATGGCTGGAAAAACAAAGGTTATTATAAGCTATTGGAATGGGCATCTTGTCCATATACCTATGAATCTTTCAGTGGGAAAACGAAAAAAGATTGTACCTCATGGAAAATTATGGCGCACTGTTCTAGAATCGACAGGGCAGGGTTCTTTGAAGAATTAATTTTTTTTCCTTTTTCCGTACCATTCGATTTGTCTACAAATTCCACGAATAACGCTAACTTCTCTGGCACGGAGTGGTAAACGGTTAAAAAAATTACGCAGCTTGTTCATCCAGTAGTCAGGGTTTTCGGCATTGATGTAATTGATTTTTACTAAAATTTCTTTAAGCTTATTGTACATGCCTTCCAGTTCATGTCTGTTTGCAAGACGTGGAGTAAAACATTTTTTTGTTTCAGGTGAGGCAGTGAAAAGTTCATAACAGATGACCATTACTGCCTGTGCCAGGTTAAGAGAAGAGAATGTTGACGTTGGAATATTGACCAGCAAATGGCAGTTTCTTATCTCCTCGTTTGTGAGGCCTCTGTCTTCTGGGCCAAAAAGGAATGCTATGGTGTTGTTTGCGGAAATGGGGACAAGCTTTTCCGTCAGTATTGAAGGAGTACTGACTACCTGACGCTGGCCGCCTGTACGCGCTGTTGCTCCAGCTATATAATTAAATTCAGCCAGTGCCTGATCTAATGTTTCATGGAGCTCTATATTTTGAATAATATCTGATGCGGCATGTGTTGCAAGTTTGCGGATTTTAGTGATGTCGTAATTTTCAGGATTTACAACAATCAACCGCTTGATACCCATGTTGCAGATTGCACGGGCAGCAGCCCCGATATTCTCAGGATATCGGGGCTGCTGCAGAACTATGGCAATGTTGTTTAGATTGATGCTGTTTGGTTTTTTTTTGCCAACATTCATCCTGAACTCATCCGATGATTTCAAAGCTGTTAAAAAAATAACCGATTTCAAAAGCGGCAGATTCAGGTGAATCTGATCCATGTACGACATTTGCTTCAATATTTGTCGCAAAATCTTTTCTGATAGTCCCTTCGTCAGCTTCTTCGCAATTGGTAGCGCCCATCAGTTTTCTGTATTTGGCTATTACATTTTCACTCTCCAGCACCATAACTACAATCGGACCGGATGTCATAAATTCTGTAAGGCTTTCAAAAAATGGACGTTCATTGTGAACGGCATAAAAGCCCTGGGCTTCTTTTTTGCTCAAATGAATCATCTTCATTGCAATGATGTTAATCCCGTTTTCTTCCAGGCGTTTTATAACCTCACCGATTAGTTTGCGTGAAACCCCGTCAGGCTTGATGATTGATAATGATTGTTCGGTCTTGCTCATATAAAACCTCCATAAATTAATAATTTTTATTAAATATCAAATGGAAAGGTTCAAGTCAACAGAGGCGTTGCCTGTACTTGAAATAATATACCGGAGATGCTAAGGAACGAGGATAAAATAACTTTGCAGAGGAGATTCGAGCATGAACAATATACTAAGCTTTAAAAGAAACAGATCAACTTGTGTCGAACAGATTGACGATGAAACCATGAAATCATATTGTCGCCTTCAGGATACATTCACCGATGCATATGTTGAAATTGTGGTTCGTTTGCCGGATCTTGAAATTATAAAAGCCAAAGGTGAATTTACCCGCAGTTTGCGGAATGAATGCCTGATTGATATAAATGAATCCTTAAAGGGAGTTATCGGTGTCAGGATCGGCCCGGGCATGTTAAAAATAATAAAAGGTCTTATGGGCGAAAAAACTGATTGTAAAGAATTGGTATTTATGGTGGAGGAATGCTGTCATGGTATTATACTGACGTTTACCAAAGAGGGATTGTTATCTGCTTCCAAAGAAGAAAGAAATAAAGATGAATATTATGCCAATATGGTTAAAAAAAATATCAGAATGTATAATCGCTGCGCTGCCTTTGCCCCTGGTAGTCCTTTGGTGGAAGGTCTTAAACCACCTGCATGAAATATAAGGAGTCTATAAAATATGTTGAAATATTCTCGTAACAAGTTAATCAGCGTAGTCAGGGAAGATTATGGCATGTTAAGTGTCCACGGTATTCTTGATGACGATATATACAGCCTTGAGCTTGATCTTGTAATAAGAATTGCGGATTTACAAATTATCGCCATAAACGGCAAATGGAACAGATGGACTACGTCTGAATGCTACAGAGCGGAAAAAATACTTCAGGAAGCTGTTGGATTCTGTATAGAAGATGGGTTTACAGATAAAATACATAAGATTATAGGACGTAAAGCCTGCCGCCATTTTGCAAATCTTCTTGTTGAGTGCTGCTTTTCTGCCAAAGATGCTGTGTTAGTTGCCGATTTTGATAATCAAACCGGGCAGAAGGAGGAAAAGTCTCTTGCGGAGACAGACAAGTCTATCAAAGCTGTAAGCCCAGATAAACCATTAAAAGGTGTTGCCATAGATTTGCATCTGCACACCAGCCCTGCATCACCATGCAGTTCTGCAAATGTTGATCTTATTATTAAAGAGGCACAAAAAATTGGGCTTGATGGTATTTGTTTAACTGATCATAATTTTGTCTGGCAGCCTGACAAGATTGAGGAATTGCGCCAGCGGCATGGCTTTATGGTTCTGGCAGGCAATGAAATCACCACGGATCAGGGCGATATGCTGGTATTTGGCCTGTATCGGGATATTAAAGGAATTATCAGGCTGGAAGACCTGAGAGACGAGGTGAACAAAGCCGAAGGTTTTATAATTGTTGCCCATCCTTTTAGGGGATTTCTTACTTTTGGAGTGGGAGAGATAGGCTTGTCAATTGAAAAGGCTG
>JAGGWL010000265.1 GCA_021157555.1 Deltaproteobacteria bacterium
GTATCCACCTATAATAAAAACTACTAAATGAATAAAAAAAATTAATAATAATGAAGAATAATTGCTCTCAACATATCTGCCAAATAAAAACCAAACAGGAATAATTAGTATTTCAGATCGAATAAGAATTAAAAACATTTTTTTCCAATAAACCAAAGGTGCCATTCCTACTATCCTGCATGCAAAATAAGATCTTGCGAATCCGCTCAAAACAATCAAAGGTATGGCTGTACCTAAAGCTATTCCTGTTGTACCCCAAAAAAAACCAAGTAAAATGCTCAAAACCAAATTAACTACTCCTTGAATAATATCAAGATAAGCATTCAGCCTGTGTTTACCCATGTTACCCAAAACAAACACCGAAGAAAAAAAACCATACGCCAAAATAAATGGTGAAACAAGAAGAATAACTATAATATAGGATTCGTTAAAAGACGGCCCCAACCACCTTGTTAGGAATTGTCTAGAATAAAAAATAATTAAAGTTACCATAAATGTAGATATGATTACACTTAATCCTGAAACAAAAACTAAAATTCTCCTTATGCCTTCAATATCATTAGCACCTTCTTTTTGACTGAAAAGAGGGGCTAATATCCCCAAAAAAGATTTGAAAAATTGTGCGAAATAGTTGGCCAGGTTAAGAGCCACACCATAATAAGCTACTGCGCTAATATTCGTAAAATATGCAACGGTATATGGGTCAATCTTGTTGGATAATATGTCTGCAATCGCCCTGATAAAATTAAAAAAAGCAAAATCTTTCATTTCATTGATTTTGTCCTTATTAAAATATTTTATTTTTATCCTTAAGGTCGGATCGATTTTAAAAGCAACTACAGCCTTAACAATAAAATCTGTAAGCATTACTGACGCACTAACAACGGCAAGCCCCAATATACCGAAACCCATCTCCAGCACAGCTACTACCAGTATAGTTCGTACTATAATCTCACCAATTTCGATATAACGTTTTAAGTCAACTCTTAAGTTTGCATTGAGTACGCCGTCAAAAACTCTTAACGGGAATGAAATACCTATGGCAAAACCAAGGATAATAACTGAAAATTTGAATAAAAACAGATCGTCGCTGTTATGAATAAAAAACACCGCAAAAAATGAGGCAGCTATCGAGACAGCGACCACCAGCACGCCGACAGCACAAAGAACAAAAAAAGCGCTGCTGACATAATATTTTGTTTTTTCCCTGTTTCCAGAGCCAATTGAACGTGACACATAACGCATCACAGCACTACTGATGCCCAAATCCAGCAACCCATAATACCCTACAAAGGCGCCAATTAATATCCAAATGCCATAAAATCGTGTACCGAGGTGCGCGATTACAAACGGCATCATAAAAAAAGCTACAGCAACCTGCAAAAAAACCTGTGCAACGCTTAAAGCCGAACCTTTTATAATCAATTTTGAATGGAGCATTTAGTTTTATAACCCGGTTGTTAAATTATTTTTTTAATTTGTTAAAGTCAGCTTTCGGCAATCAAGCCCTGCGGTTTAAAAACATTCTCCCTGATTGCCGTAATCAAGGCAATCGTTACATACAATATGCTGAAATAGATCCTGTTTGATAAAAGAGCACATATCCAAAACCCTGATAGTGAAATAATTAAATATTTGTATATAATAACTGATGGGATGCTCATATTACCGCGGTTCAATTTAAAAAACGTCCATGCTTCCCATATCGGAAAGATTGTACACATCATAAAAAAAATGCCGCCAGGAATACCGGTTTCAGCAAACGCCTGAATCAGGGTATTGTGCGGAACCAGACCTCGGATACCCCCATAGTTTCTCATTTCATAAACAGATTCGCCAGGTCCTACCCCAAGAAAAGGATGAGCCTTGACCATACGCAGGCATGCTTTCCATTGAACAATACGATTTTCCGATGAGTCATCACCTGTCAGTTGCCCGGGTATCAGGTCACTCCTTGTAAAAACTGTTGCAATTCCAAAGGTGCCGATGGACACTATCAATAGTGCTAAAATCGACAATCGAATAAATTTCGAGACATTTTTTATAAACAAAAGACACATGCACCCCACAGCCATCAGTCCCAAAAGAGCTCCACGCGAAGCGCTTAACAGCATATTAACTGCAAATAAAGAATTAACACCAATAAAAAAAAGTTTTATAATAATTGAGGTCGATAATTCCCACAGACAAAAAGCCAAAGGGATCGTACAGGTTAATATTAAGGCAAGATCATTGGGATTCTCATACCATCCAAAGCCCTGGGGCCGCAAACCAGGATGGTAATTGATGATAACATCTGAAACTGATTTATACGAAAGATAAAATATTGCTGCGACGACCATTAAGATAATTGACTTTATTTTTTTTTCATCGGTACAGGACATTACTATAATTACATATATAATAATCAAGTTTAACCAGATATTTTTAAATGTATCTATTCCGCCATGGAGCCATATAGCGCTGGAACTTATTACCTGCATCGTCGCAAATAATAAAAAATAGCGCACATTAGGCACAGACAATAAAGGTATGTCAGACTTTTTACCAGCCAGCAGGAATGAAATAAGCGCTATAATGGCAGAGTATCTGTATGGCCGATAAGGCGCTAAGGCTGGAAATACAGAAACAGGCTGGAAAAACATAATAAATGTAAAAACATTTAAAAAGAAAAATGCCATTTATATTTTTCGGCCTTTCAGAATATCAAAATATAGTTTTTCGTAGTCTGACACCATTCTAATAATGGAATATTTATTTTTTACTATATTATGCGCATTAGCACCCATTGTTTTGCGCAATTCCAAATTACTACTCAACAGATCAATCCTGTCTGCCAGCCCTAACACATCATTCTGTTCAATCAGAAAACCGACCTTTCCATCTATAACAAGTTCAGAAGTACCAACAGATCTTGTGGCAATAACAGGCAAGCTGGAAGAAAAGGCTTCAAGAATTACATTTGACATACCCTCATGACGGGATATGCTTGTTGATATAAATATATCCATTGCAGATAAAA
>JAGGWL010000206.1 GCA_021157555.1 Deltaproteobacteria bacterium
AACACTGAGCTATAATAAAATTTGAAAACCTCTGAAACTCGCTGCGCTCAAACAGCCAGAGGTTTTCAAATTTCACCATAGCTCAGTCCTGACATCTAATGGTCGGCGTTATAACCAAGCCCGAATTCTCATAATTGACATACTACGTTATATGTTATATGAAATCAAGGATTGAGTCTTTTAGGGGGATCTCTCATTTGTTCAAAAAAATGTAGAGGCCGGTTCCAAACCCGCCCTTATAGTGCTGACTTAAAATTTATAAAAAATGTAGGAGGGTTATAAAATTATGCGTGTTTCAAATCTGTATAAAAATAGTAAAAAACCTGTTATTTCAATGGAATTTTTTCCACCCAGGAATGAAAAGGCAACTGAAAAATTTGGCCAGATAATAGATAAACTTTCCAAACTTCAGCCTGACTATATGTCTGTAACATTTGGAGCAGGAGGTTCAGATAGAGATGGGTCATACAAAACTGTTAAAACTATCATAGATAAAAAGCTGCCAACTATAGCCTATATTGCCGGTTTCGGGCTTGGGCCGGATGAGATTATAGCAATCCTTAACAAATATAAAGCTATAGGTGTGGAAACAATTTTTGTTATTCGCGGTGATAAGCCCATGGACGATAAATATGTCCCTCATCCTGATAGTTTCTCATATGCTTCCGAAATAATAGCTTTTATTAAAAAACGTTACGATTTTACCCTGGGATGCGCCGGATATCCTGAAGGACACCTGGAAGCGGAAAGTCTTGAAAAAGATATTGAATTTTTAAAACTTAAGGAAGAAAATGGCGCTGAATACGTTATTACGCAATATTGCTATGATAATAACATTTTCTTTGAATATATTAAAAAATGCAGGGTAGCTGGAATTACAATTCCTATTATCCCGGGCATTATGCCGGTTTATACTGTCAAGATGACAAAAATGCTCTCTAAAGTTTGTGGAACTGCCATTCCGGATGAAATGCAGAAAAAGCTTGATCAATTGGATCAGGATGATAAAGAAGCTGTACTGAATTTTGGAATAGATTTTGCTGTTGAACAATGCAAGGGATTGCTCAAGGAAGGAGTTGCCGGGCTTCATTTTTATACTATGGATCGTAGTAAATCAACAACAGAGATCATTACCCGCTTGCAAGTGTAAGAAAAAAACAATCATTGTGATAGTAGAGACAAGGCATGCGTAGAGACAAGGCATGCCTTGTCTCTACTACCCCCAAGTACATCTTCGATATACAAAGTAAATAAATTCCCAAAATCATTTTTAACAGCAAATATGACCTTGCAAAAAAATGGTCGGGACGACTGGATTTGAACCAGCGACCCCAGCGTCCCGAACGCTGTACTCTACCAGACTGAGCCACGTCCCGACAGGATTTTTTTTCTATTCTAAATTATGCGGATTGTCAATCAAAAAAAAATTATAAAAACAAGAGTGCCATTGAAAAATCTCAATTTATTGCCTTTTGAAGTATATCTGCATTGATTTTATTCCTTTCAATGATTATATATAATGCAAACATATTGTTAAGTCATAATTAAAAATTGTATAAGAAACGGGGACAAAAATAGCCTCACTATAAATTTTTATATAAATTAATTTCACAAAGTTAGAGGAAAAAAGATGTGGGAATATACAGATAAAGTAAAAGATCATTTTATGAATCCGCGTAATGCAGGTTTGATTGAAAATGCAGACGGCATAGGTGAGGTCGGTTCACTGGCCTGCGGAGATGCTTTAAAACTCACCTTTAAAACAGATGAAAATGAAAAAATTATTGATGCCAAATTTCAGACATTCGGATGCGCAAGTGCAATAGCATCTTCCTCTGCTTTGACTGAAATAATAAAAGGTCTTACAATAAATGAAGCAGCAAAGATTACAAATGACGATATTGCGCAATATCTTGGTGAATTGCCTAAAGAAAAAATGCATTGCTCTGTAATGGGCAGGGACGCACTGGAAAAAGCAATTGCCTATTACCGTGGTGTTCCTTACCAGAAAGCCGAAGGCGAGATTGTATGTGAATGCTTTGGCGTAACCGATCTTGAAATCAAGCGTGCCATTACAGAAAACAGTTTGACCTCAGTTGAAGATGTAACCGATTTTGTCAAGGCCGGTGGAGGATGCGGTAAGTGTATTGAAAAAATTCAGAATATAATAGATGTTACGCAGGGGAAGGAACGGCCTGAAAAAAAGAAACCAGTTTTAATGACAAATATTCAGAAAATCAGGCTGATTGAAGAAATACTTGACCAGGAAATTAAACCTGTGCTGAAAAAAGATGGCGGAAATATTGAGCTGATAGATCTGGATGGCGATGTCATATATGTAAAACTTCGTGGCGCATGCGCAAACTGCAAGACATCCCAGGTTACAATTAAAAATTTTATAGAAAACAAAATACAGGAACTGGTATCCCCGGAACTCATTGTTAAAGAGGCTAAAAGTGAAACAACCCATATATGTTGATAATAATGCAACTACAAAAGTAGATGATAAAGTGCTTGCTGAAATGCTGCCATATTTTTCCGATTATTATGGTAACCCTTCCAGTATGCATTCCTTCGGCGGTAAAATCGGTTATAAAATAGCGGAAGCAAGGGAAAAAATTGCAGCCCTGATAAATGCTTCGCCCAAAGAAATTCTATTTACCAGTTGCGGAACAGAGAGTGATAATACTGCCATCAAGGCAGTATTACGTTCACGGTCAGGTAAAAGACATATTATAACAACCAGAGTCGAGCATCCGGCGATTAAAAATCTCTGCGAGGAACTATCAGGAAGGGGTCATCGTGTAACTTATGTTCCAGTTGACAGTAAAGGTATTCTTGATCTTGATTATCTTTATGACCATATAACCGATGACACTGCTATTGTCAGTGTAATGTGGGCAAATAATGAAACAGGGGTCATATTTCCCGTTGAAGAGATTGCCGGGAAGCTTTCGGAAAGGGGTATAACCTTTCATACTGATGCTGTGCAGGCTGCCGGAAAAATTCCTATAGATGTTCAAAAAAATCAGGTGGATATGCTTTCTATGTCAGGCCATAAAATACATGCGCCAAAAGGCATAGGAGCGCTTTATATAAAAAAAGGCACAAGGTTTTCTCCCTTTTTGATCGGTGGACATCAGGAAAACGGAAGGCGCGGGGGAACTGAAAATGTTGGGGCTATAATCGGACTTGGCAAGGCATGTGAACTTGCTATGGAACATCTTGAAGATGAAGCAAAAAAAGTAGGACATTTACGAGACATACTTGAAACTGAATTACTAAAAGCTATTCCTTCTTCCATAATAAACGGGAACAGGGAAAACCGGCTGCCTACCACTACCAATATCAGTTTTAAATTTGTTGAAGGCGAGGCCATCTTGTTAATGTTGAATGAGCATGGGATATGCGCTTCTTCCGGTTCCGCATGCACAACAGGTTCCCTTGAGCCGTCGCATGTCTTGCGTGCCATGGGAGTTCCCTATACAGCAGCCCATGGCTCTATCCGTTTTAGCCTCAGTAAATATAATACAGAAGAAGAAATAAGATATATTATTAAAAAGCTGCCACCAATTATTGAACGTCTGAGAGAGTTGTCGCCTTTTTGGCAGGAGCAACAGATGCCAACTTAGGAACGTGAACGAAACAATACAATGCGTATGGCGGGCATTGCCCACCATACGCTGTAACGCTCTGTTGTTTCAAGTGTCCCGACTTAAAACCGGGCATGGCTCTAATGCGGACCAAAAATTGAACCTCCAAAAAATGTAGGTAGTAATTTGTTGAATAAACAAAGGCTTGTAGTACGATCTACATTATTTGTAGTAACAATGTCTTCTTTTTATGTTTTGTTGTGCCCGTCAGAGCATGGAGGTTGCATAAAAACAGATAAAGGAATACTGAATGCATTTTCAGATATTGGTAAAACCTGTTCGCATAAACATATCACACCACCATGCCCAATTGTCATATTTAATTTTTCTAGAATTTTGAAATGTCTTACCGTCTTTTTTTGGGGGGATGCAGTTTTTTTTATTTCAATTGGATATACAGTTCTATCTTTTACAATCAGAAGGTCAACCTCCTTCTTATCTTTGTCGCGATAAAAATAAAAAGGGGCATTTTTTCCATTATGCCAATAAGTTTTTAGCAATTCGATAATCACAAAAGTCTCAAAAATAGCCCCTGACATTGCCCCGGCTTCAAGGGTTTCAGAACTTGACCATGCTGTTAGATAAGCGCATAAACCAGTATCCAGAAAATATAATTTTGGTGTTTTTATCAATCTTTTTGTAAGGTTCGTATAATAAGGCTCAAGTAAATAAATAATTCCGGAAGACTGTAATATGGATAACCAGTTTTTAGCCGTGTTGGTCGCAACATCAGCGTCTCTTGCCAGTTCTGACAAATTCAGCAATTGACCCGTTCTGGCTGCTGATGCCCTTAGAAAACGGAGAAATGCCAGCTCATCGCCGACTTTTGCAAGATCACGTAAGTCACGTTGAAGATACGTTTGAACATAAGAACTATAAAAAAGATCCCTATCCATATTTTCCATTGTAAGTATTGCTGGAAAAGACCCACGGAAAATCGCTAAAAACACCTCTTTAAGAAAAATTGGTCTTGATTTTTCACTGAAGTACACTATTTTTTTCAAATTCGGAATAAATGGATTAACATTATGGCCATTACCAGACAATTCCATTCCGGACAAACCAAGCAGTTGCATAATGGCAACTCTTCCGGCAAGTGATTCGGAAACACCTTTCATTAGATGGAAAGCCTGCGAACCGGTTAGCCAAAACAATCCTTTTTTGGAATCCCTGTCAACAGCCATTTTAATATATGGCAACAGTTCAGGAGCATATTGAATTTCATCAATCAATAACGGGCCATTAAAACGTTGCATGAAAAGAGCAGGGTCATTTTTTGCGAGGCTTAAAACCAATGGATCGTCAAGACTTACATATGTCCGCTTATCCTCACAAATATGTTTTAAAATCGTTGTTTTACCAACCTGCCTGGCACCTGTAATCATCAATACAGGGAATTGATTGTTTGCCTGTATTATAAATTTTTCAAGTGTTCTTTCAATATACATAAAACCCCACTTTTCGTCTATTTTGCATTTGAATTGCAATATAGACGAAAAAATTAAAAAAGCAAATTTTTTTATTGTGATTTCAGATTATTGCTGATAATTTCTTTTAATTTTATAGTTGATAAGGTTATAAGATAGGTTATACCGGCAATCATAATAATGGTAGGGCCGCTTGAAAGGTTAAACTGGTAACTGACTGCAAGACCTGACCATGTAAAAACTGCGCATAAAATTGAAGAGAGGGCCATCATTTGCCAGAGTTTTCCGGCAAAAATACCGGCTATCGCAGGTGGTATGGTAAGCAAGGCGATAACCATGATAATTCCGACCATTCTTACAAGCAGAACAACGGTTATAGAGGTGAGACATAGCAACAGGATATAAAACAGGTCTGCATTTATTCCTCGTAAACGCGCAAATTCTTCATCAAAGCATACGGCAAACAGTTTGTTAAAAAAGAGAATTGAAATCAGGGCGGTTAAAATATCAAGGCCGATCACCAGATAGAGATCGGATTGTGAAATCAAAAGTATATCTCCAAAAAGATAGCTTGTTATGTCAAAATATCCAGGCGTTATATCTATAAACAATATCCCTGCAGCCATACCTATTGCCCATAACACACCTATAACGGTATCCTCCCGCTGTTGAGCGTGGAGACTGATGAGCCCAATAATAATAGCGGCAAGCAGCGCTGCTGCTATGGCACCGTACATGGGGTCGAACCATGTAATACCTAATTTGATTTGGATATAAAGACCTGCGCCGATTCCTCCGAATACACAATGGGCTATCGCTCCTGCAAGATAGCTGATTCTGCGGGTTACAACATATGTACCGATAATACCAAAAGGCAGGCTGGCGAGGGTGCCGACATATAATGCCAGCCGAAGGAAAGAATTGTCAGGATCAAGCAGAACGTTCCAAAAGTCAATCATGATAATGATTTTTCATGCTGCAGCTATGGTCATGGCGGACCATACAAAAATCCCCCCCATAGATTTCCTTGATAAGCATGCCATTTAAACTGCTGGTAGGATGTACTAAAACCTGCCGGTTAACACATATAACACTTTTTACAACCTGTGAAACAAAACCGATATCATGCGATACAAGAAGTATAGTCATGCGACTGTTTAATTCTTGCAATATTTCCATAAGAGTCTCTCCCATTTGCGGATCAATATTAGCTGTAGGCTCATCAAGAAGTAACAGCTCAGGATCGCAGCATAAAGCCCTGGCTATCAAAACCCGCTGCCTTTGTCCTCCGGAGAGTTCACTGAACCGGTGGCCGGCATAATTTGCAAGTTTAACTTCAGCGAGTGAAGATTCGGCAGCTTTAATGTCAGCTTTGGAATACCAGCCCAGCCTGCTGCGCCCCAGGCGGCCCATTAGTACAATATCTTTTACAATAACCGGAAACTGTAAATCAAGATGTGCATACTGGGCCATATACCCTACACGTAAACGGGATTTTTCAGGACTCTTTCCCAAAATCAATACTTTACCTTTATCCGGTTTCAGCAGTCCCAGAAGCAGTTTTAACAAAGTTGTCTTTCCACCGCCGTTGGGGCCTACTATTGCCGCAAAAGCACCATATTTGATTTCAAGATTAACATTTTCAAGTATGGGCGCACCATTGTAGGAAAAGAATACATTTTTTAACTGAACATCAATATTTTTTTGCACAATAAATTTACCCTGCCTGTTTCGTCCTCGTTCCTTACACAAATCTTAATGAAACATCACCGCATACTATCTTTTTTCTTTTTCCATTAAGATTTCTAAAAATAAGAGACCCGTCAGCATCCACAGATTCTGCAATACCATCCTCTGTTGAGTTGAAAGACGTTATTGTAACAGACTTGCCGGTTACAAATGAATATTTGCTCCATTCCTGATGTATTTTGTATAATTCATTTTTGTAAATTAAAGAGTAATATTTTTCTATCTCTTTTAAAATCGCACAGAGTAGTTTTATCCTTGAAACTTTTTCCCCAAGCTCTTTTGAAAGGCTTGTTGCAATATTTTCAATCCCATCTGTTAATGATGGATCAAAATTAACATTCAGACCAACTCCCACAACTACAAAATTTATCTGATCCTGTTCTCCGTTAAATTCCGTAAGTATTCCCCCTGCCTTTAACCTGCCAATATAAATATCATTCGGCCATTTGATCATGGGATTAAGCCCGGTTATCTTTTCAATGGCCTTAACTATAGATAAGGATGTAAGCATGGTCAGAGAAAAAAGCTGAGAAAAAAGAAACTTCGGGCGGAATATTATTGAAAAAAGAATATTACTATCCGGCGGGGAGATCCATTCTCTGTTTAGTCTGCCCCTGCCCATAGTCTGTTCTTCAGCAATAACAACTGTCCCTTCAAACGCTCCATCTACAGCCAGTCTTTTTGCAGTAAGATTGGTCGATTCAATTTTCTTGTAAAAAATAATTTTTTTTGAAAAAATTGTTTTTTTCAGTTCATTTTCGATCTCTTCCAGAATCAATTTGTCAGGTGATTCCGTCAAACAATATCCTGATTTTGGCTGGGCGTTTATTTTAAAACCTTCTTTTCTAAGCTTTTCAATTCTTTTCCAGACAGCAGTTCTTGAAACATTTAATTCCCGCGCAATAGTTTCCCCGGAAATAGGGCTATCCGTTTCTTTCAACAGTTGCAGTAGAGTTTTTTGATCAGTTTCCATTGTAATTAAATATAGGGGTTGGTCATAACATTGGGCATCAGGTTTACCCGTAGGGGCAATCCCTTATGGTTGCCCATTTGCGTTATTAATCAAATTTTGGGCTTGGTTATAACGCCGACCATTAGATGTCAGGACTGAGCTATGGTGAAATTTGAAAACCTCTGGCTGTTTGAGCGCAGCGAGTTTCAGAGGTTTTCAAATTTTATTATAGCTCAGTG
>JAGGWL010000010.1 GCA_021157555.1 Deltaproteobacteria bacterium
AAAGGAGAGTGTTTTGGAGATTATAGAAGCTATAAAAAAAAGAAAAAGCATAAGAAAATTTAAACCGGATCCTGTTCCTAAAGAGGTAATAAGAGAGATTCTTGAAATTGCAGGGAGGGCTCCGTCAGCGCTGAATACCCAGCCATGGGAGTTTACTGTTATTTCTGGTGCTGTCATGGAAAATATCAAAAAAGGACATATTCAAAAAATAAAAGAAGGCATACCTCCGAACCCGGAACTTAACCTGATTGAGTGGCCGCGGGATGGGAGATATCGTGACCGTCTGGTGAATCTGGCAATGCAGCTTTTTAAGCTGATGGGTATTGATAGAAAAAATAAAAAACAGAGGATGGAATGGGTGGAACGTGGATTTCGCTATTTTGATGCTCCGGCTGCCATCATTCTTTCTTTAGACGACGCCCTGCCTGGAATTGCCCCTGGCCTTGATATAGGCGCTATTATGCAAACCATATGTCTTGCAGCCTTGCACTTTAATCTGGGGACTTGTATAGAAAACCAGGGTGTTATGTATCCTGACGTGGTGAGAAAATGGGCAGATATTCCCAAATCGAGGCGTCTTATAGTTTCTATTGCCATAGGTTTTCCTGATTGGGATTTCCCGGCAAACAAAGTGGAGAGCGAAAGAGAATCTATAGAGAGCATTACTAATTGGTATGGTTTTGTTTAATTTTTGTGGTATGCTTTTTGCGGAAGACAGGCCATACAAGAAGTCTACAGGGAGAATAGTATGAGTAGCAATAATCTTGTTTTTCTGGAAAATCTTGAATGGTTTGATGAAACCGGTAATGAGTTGGTTCATCGTCTTCCGGAAACAGGTTCCGGAGATATAAAATACGGAGCGCAATTGACCATAAGGGAGAGTCAGGCCGGTGTATTCTTTTACAAAGGCAAAGCAGTTGAGGTCTTTGGACCGGGAAGGCATACTCTGCAAACAGGCAACATACCGATTCTTACAAAAATTGCGGCCCTGCCATGGGGGCTGAGTTCACCCTTAAGAGCTGAAGTCTATTTTATTAATCTGAAAATATTTACAAATCTCAAATGGGGCACCAGAGATCCGGTGGCATTCAAGGATTCCAGCCTGGGGCTGATAAGATTAAGAGCTTTTGGTGTATTTGATATCCAGATAATCCAGCCTCTCCTTTTTATCAACAGCCTGGTCGGTACCCAGGGAATGTTTACGACCGCTGAAATTGAAGAATATCTTAACAGGGTTATTATTTCCAGATTTAATGATTATATGGGCGAAAGCATAGATTCAATTTTTAACCTGCCGGCCAGATATGATGAACTTTCCACAGAACTTGCCGAACGCCTTCAGAATGATTTCAGCCGTTTTGGGCTTGGATTAAATCAACTCTATATTACTTCAGTTACTCCGCCCCCGGAGGTTCAAAAAGCGATTGATGATAAAAGCCGTATGGGTGTTTTTAAGGACATGAACAAACTAATGCAGATGAAAGCTGCCATGGCCATGGAAAAAGCCTCGGAAGCGGATACCGGCGCAGGAATGGGCACCGGACTGGGGCTTATGATGCCTGCCATGTTTGCCCAGTATTTTACAGCCGGCATGAATCCTGCTCAAGGAAAAACCCGGGAACAGTTTGAGTCCTTATGTTCAGAGTGCCATAATAAAATACCTGTTAATGCTAAATTCTGTCCATTATGCGGGCATCAGCAGATAATATTTAAAAAGTGTGAAAACTGTGGAAAAAATCTTACCCCAGGTGCTAAATTCTGTTCAAGATGCGGCAATCCTGCAGATGAAAAACCGAAAGCTGCAATCTGCACAAACTGCGGCAAGGAGAATCTGCCTGGCGCTACTTTTTGCGATCAATGCGGAGAAAAATATTAATATACTGATTGAATATCAGTGCCCGCAATGCGGGGCACCTGCCACGCTTAATGAAACAGACCGCCTGTTTTGCTGTGAGTACTGTCGAGTCAAGTCATATTTGATGCAAAAGGATTATTTCCGTTTCATGCTGCCGAACAAGGCTCCTGATGATAAAGAAATTATATTTTTCCCATACTGGCGTTTTAAAGGAATTTTTTTTGCAGCTTCTACAAATGGTATTACCCACCAATTCTTAGACCTCAGCTATCAGGCAGTTAAATCAAGTTTTTTCCCTGTTTCTGCCGGATTGAGAACTCAAACACTAAAAATGCAGTTTGTTGCACCGGATACAAAAGGGAAATTTCTGGAACCTCAGATATCCGTCAATGAAGTGATTGAAATAGTAAATAAACGTTCATCTAATAATTTAACAGGACATCTCTTTCATACAGCACATATTGGTGAATCTCTGAGTTTAATTTATGCCCCTTTTTATTTAAACAAGCGTTTATACGACGCTGTTTTAAATAAACCCATTTCAAATCATGTGCCCGATGATTTTGATATTGAAACGTTACAAAGAGGATCTCCGTCATGGAGCATGCGATTTATTCCAACGCTTTGCCCGCACTGTGGCTGGGATATGCAAGGGGAACGAGGCTCGCTGGTGCTTATATGCAGAAATTGCAATTCCATCTGGCAGCCCGGCAGAAAAGAGCTGAAGCCACTTAAATTTGTGCATATTCCCGGACAAGATGATAATATAACATACTTTCCATTTTACAGAATCAAGGCTGAAATCAGCGGTCTTGAGCTTTCATCTTATGCAGATCTCGCAAGAATTGCCAACATGCCTAAAGTTATACAAAAAGACTGGGAGGAGAGGAAATTCTTTTTCTGGACGCTCGGTTTTAAGGTCAGACCAAAAATTTTTCTGCGCATTCAACGTGATTTTACTTTATTGCAGCCTCAGGACAATTTTAAAAACAGCCTGCCGAATTCAGAAATGTATCCAGTAACTCTGCCGGTTAAAGAAGCTATTGAAGGCCTTAAAATAATTTTGGGAAGTTTTATCAAACCAAGAAGCAAAATATCCGAACTGAGTAAAATAAAAATAAAACCAAAAAGTTTTTTGCTGGTTTATATCCCCTTTGAGAAACAGCATCATGAATATATACAACCGCAATACAAGATTTGTATTAACAGAAACATGCTTTCGCATGCAGGCAATTTATGAACCAAAGTCGGTTAACCCCAAACCTCAGACATATCAGTTATTGATGGATCAGCATATCGCTTCATTGTTGCTATCCATTCAGGCATTTCTTCTTTAATTTTTTTTATATGAAAGTGCCTAAAGTTAAGAATTTTATTCTCATTCCTTAGTACTCGAAGCCTCGCCTGCGCCCTTTACAGTTTCTGCAACAGTTTGATACATTTCTTTAAAGGTAGAATCAAAATTAGAGGGAGAAAGCCTTCCTAATTCAATAAATTTTACTACTATTTCCTTTGTGGTTTTTAGTATCAGCTCATCCATGGAACTCATTGAAAACTCCGTATTTGTGGTATTGAAAAAATGTGTATTGAAAAAATCATCTTACTCATCTGGCAACGAACACTAATAATTATAAATAACCCCTATGCCTTGACGGGTACAACAAAATATTAAAATAAGATAGCGTTTAATGGACGAACCTATACGTTCGCCCATATCCTCATCAAGGCAGACAGGCAGCAGGTATGCACCTAAAATTAAGGTACGATAATGCGTGACTCATTTTTTGTTTTTTCCTGTGCCTGCATTTTTTGCATCTGTTGCATCAATTCTTCCATTGCCTTGTGCATACTTTCAGGGAAAGCAGCTATAGCTTCCTGTAAATTATTTGCAGACAAAATAGCCTGAATAGGTAATGGGCCTTTTTGGGACATTAACTGAGTAGCGCCAATAAAAAGAGAAACCCTGCTTTTATCTTCAGTTCCATCAGGAGAAACCGGCACAAGTTTTCTTATTGAAGCAACCTTCATGTCTGTGTACCCTTCCTCTTTGTAAAGATTTTTCTCGTCGACTTTAAAATTAATCTGTTCATTTCCTTGTTTTTCAGTCATTAGTTTTTAATTTCCTTAATTAATAATGTTAATAATGTTATTTCGTGTCCGTTTCTTACAAATTGCACTTTTTTAAACCTTTTTTATAAATTGGTTGTCTTTAATTTTATATATAAGCGGATAGATCCTGCAAGCCATACAGAATCTGAAAATTGCCTCAAGAGCAGCAAAAAACACAAAAATTGAACCAACAATCAGGTTTATTTTCTGAAAATCAAGTAAATAAAAAATACCTGTCATACAACAAAATATAAACCCGATTTTTGCAGCAAAAATTTTAGGGCCTGCATTGACCATTAAAGGTTTAATTTTTAAAATACGAAGAATAATTTTGCTAATAGCACTATAAAAGCTATATGAAGGATTAAGAAAACCACGTATAAAAAAATCAATAGCTAAAACCAAAATAATCCATTTATATGAAGTGCAGAAAAATAATATAATAGAAAAAATGGCTAAAGCTGCATTTATTTGTACAGCTCTTTCATTTACCTGGTTGAACGATATGGGACACATTCCTTTCATAATATAAATTCCTTATCTTTTCCATTCCTGCTTTTATTTCATTATTAAACATTTTTTTCAAGAGATTCCGGGCAATGTTTTTATACTGCATTTTTTTCTTTTGGGGCTTGGTTATAACGCCGACCATTAGATGTCAGGACTGAGCTATGGTGAAATTTGAAAACCTCTGGCTGTTTGAGCGCAGCGAGTTTCAGAGGTTTTCAAATTTTATTATAGCTCAGTGTT
>JAGGWL010000349.1 GCA_021157555.1 Deltaproteobacteria bacterium
CATGAATTCAGAGAAGTAATATTCAGAAATGCATGGCTGTTTGGAAGACTGGCCTCATCGGGCATTCTTCATACTGCTCCTATACCGCTCTTTCATAATCGTACACAGGCCGGCAGGAGAAGAGATATCGGCATATATGAATGGTTCAGGGGGGGCAGGATCGACAGGTGGCTTGATTCATGCACTTTTCCCAATCTTGGAATTTCAGGACTTAGAGACTTTGAACATCTAGAAAGTTTTAAAGGGAAAAATTTTAACCTTTACAGGTATATCGGCAATCATTTTTTAAGCCTGCTTCTTGTAACCGGCAGTTTTTTTCGTAATAAAAGAAGCGACCTCATTGGTTTGGATACCGATGGAAACCCGATAGACGCACGCTTTCTTTTTAATAAATCCTTTTTAAAGGAACTTGTAAACGGCATATTCCTAAATTATTATAACGGATTTGTCGGGACCGACTTTACAGGTGATCTTCCTGTTGATTTGAATAAACTGACAAACAGAATGATCGAAGAAATGGGAGTCGATAGATATATGGAGGAGGTATTCAGAGTAGCGGATCAGATTGAAATGACAGAGGATGAGTACATATCCTTTTTGAGAGGGAAAAAAATTTTAGACGATCATAATAATCAAATAAATCTGCCCGAACGGGGGACAATTGATATTATAATTCACAGCGGACCGCATTTAGGCGGTTTTAACGAAGCAATTTCATTGCCTGAACTTATTGATGCAGACAGGGTGCTGTCTGCTTTGTGTATCGCAGGAAAATACTGGAAAAAAAAAGGCACCCATTAATACAATGAATGCCCTTATATTGGAAATAAAAAATTAAATCATGGTAACATTTGCAGCGCAAGGACCTTTTTGTCCTTGTTCTATATCAAAAGAAACCTGTGCGCCCTCATTGAGGGACTTAAACCCGGTTGCGTTGATTGCAGAATGATGAACAAAAACATCCTCTCCACCTTCGTGCTCAATAAATCCGAATCCTTTTTGGTCGTTAAACCACTTTACTGTTCCATTAGCCATAGTAACTTACTCCTTTTTAAAAATTGTTTTAGTTCCAAACTTCAGGATGCCACTATTTAAAATGGATATTCCTTGGGGGAGAAACCGGCCTGAATAATTAATTCAAGCAATAAAAGATTTACTATAAATTGATCATTATTGATTTTATGTCAAGTTATTATTTTAATAAATTTAATGAATTTCGATAACATTCTGTTAGTATAAGAATTAATTGAATATAAATTTTGATGTTTATTGATTGAGTGTGTCTTGGTAGCTGTATCGTGAAAGGGGAAAATATGTAATTCCTTATAGTTTTCCTGTTGAATTATTTAGGAATTTTGGGGTAATTAATTTTTGGCTCCCCAGCACGGACTCGAACCGCGGACATGGTGGTTAACAGCCACCCGCTCTGCCAACTGAGCTACTGGGGAATGTATAAAAATGTGTATTTAATAAAAGTTGTATTATAAGTCAAGTAAAAAATTATTTAAAAAAAAATATGTATTCTATTCAAAAAACCATGGGAAAGGGTAAAGCAACTTACCCTTGACACATATCTGCAAATAAGTTACCAAAAGAGTTTATCATTTAGCTTAATTCGCTTAGTATCTTTTTTATATTTTTATGGATAAACAAATAAATATGAACAAAACAAGCACAGTTATAGAGCAGCGAAAAGACAAACTGCTGGAAATTAAAAAAAAGGGAATTAATCTTTTCCCTAATGATTTTAATGTGTTACACGATATATCCGACATTCTGCAGCAGATTGATGCAAACCCTGACTCAATCAATGATTCTGATCCTGTTTTTGTTACAGCAGGCCGTATGATGGCGATAAACCGTTTTGGCAAAGCGGCATTTATAAGATTTCGTGACCGTACTGCTCAGATGCAGGCTTACATAAGAAAAGACAAGGTTGGTGCAGAAGCTTACGACCTCTTTAAAAAACTTGATATCGGTGACTTTATCGGTTTGGAAGGATCTGTATTTAAAACAAAAACCGGAGAGTGGACACTTCTCGTTACGTCATTAAAACTGTTAACTAAAGCATTAAGGCCGTTGCCTGAAAAATTTCATGGGCTGAAAGATCCTGAAAAACGTTACCGACAACGCTATATTGATCTGCTGATGAATGCCGATGTACGGGATGTTTTTGTAAAACGATCATGTACAATTGGATCTATCCGTGAATACCTGCTTAAAAAAGATTTTCTTGAAGTTGAAACGCCCATGATGCAGCCACTTCCCGGAGGAGCCGAGGCAGAACCTTTTGTGACGCATCATAATGCTTTGGGAATAGATCTTTTTTTGCGCATTGCTCCGGAATTATACCTAAAACGTCTGGTTGTTGGAGGGTTTGAACGCATTTTTGAAATTAACAGGAATTTCAGAAATGAAGGGGTCTCGACCAGGCACAATCCCGAGTTCACCATGCTTGAATTTTACCAGGCATATTCCACTTACGAAGATTTAATGGATTTAACCGAAGAGATGCTTGCAAATACAGCTATGGCTGTAACAGGATCAACAAACATCGAATACCAGAGCAATTCTATTGATTTTAGTGGAAAGTGGCGCAGAACAACTCTGTTTAAGGCACTGGAAGAGATTGGGGGTGTTGGCCAGGACATTTTAAAGGATAAAGAGAAATTAATCGAATATGCAGGCTCGCGGGGTATCACACTTTCAAAAACTGGCAGCACAGGCAAAATTATTACAAAACTCTTTGACCTTTTGGTTGAACCTCAATTGATTCAGCCTACATTTATTACAGGTTATCCTGTTGAGGTATCACCTCTTTCAAGAAAAAATGACGAAAATCAGGATATTACAGATCGTTTTGAGCTGTTTATAGCAGGATATGAAATTGCTAACGGTTTTTCGGAGCTTAATGACCCTGAAGATCAGAAGGATCGTTTTATGCAGCAGGTTGCAGCAAGGGAGGCCGGAGATCAGGAAGCTCACCATATGGACTCGGATTATATTGAAGCCCTGGAATACGGCATGCCCCCAACTGCCGGTGAAGGGATCGGGATTGACAGGCTGGTTATGCTTCTGACGGATTCACCTTCAATTCGTGAAGTAATTCTTTTTCCGCACATGAAACCTATAATAAAATAATAGCAATAATAAATGGTTACACAATTAACTTATGTCCTTTGAATTTTTTATTTGCAGGCGCTACCTCAGAACCAAACATAAGCAGGCTTTCATTTCCCTTATTACCATACTTTCCATAGCTGGTATTACCATCGGCGTGATGGCGCTTGTTATAGTAATTGCAGTTATGACCGGTGCGGAATCCGATTTCAGATCCATGATTCTTGGGGTCGAATCACACGTTGTTTTAATGCGTCGTGGCCATGCTTTTACAGATTTCAGGAAAACAGTCTCTGAGGTAACAGAAATTGACGGTGTAGAAACAGCTTCGCCTTATGTATATACTCAAATTATGCTTCGTTCTTCATCCGGTGTATCAGGCGCAGTATTAAAAGGAATAGATCCGGGATCGAAAGCCAGAGAGATAAAAAATTTTAGTGAACCAGCCCTGCGAAAATGCTTAACAACCGCTTCCATGGAAGAAAAGGCAGGGTTCAAGCCTGGCATCATATTAGGTAAAAATCTTGCCCTCAATTTGTCTGTTATGAAAGGAGATTCTCTTTATATGATCTCACCTAAAGGTATGCTTTCTCCTGTAGGCCATATACCGGTTATGAAGCGTTTTACTGTTACCGGTATTTTTAACTCCGGCATGTATGAATACGATTCTTCCCTTGCATATATTCATTTCAGGGAAGCTCAAAAGATTATGCGCATGGGAGATGCTGTTTCCGGTATCGGTATTCGTGTTAAAGATATTTATAATGCCGGGAATATAGCGCACAAAATTGTTCAAAATCTTAACAGCAAACATCCTGGTTATTTATTTTGGGCCAAGGACTGGATGCAGATGAACCATAATCTTTTTTCAGCTTTAAAGCTGGAAAAAAAGGCCATGTTTATAATTTTGTCATTAATCGTTCTTGTTGCGGCATTTAACATTTCAAGTACGCTGATTATGATGGTCATGAGCAAAACAAAGGATATTGCTATATTAAAAGCAATGGGCGCAACAGATAAAAGTATTAAAAAAATTTTTGTACTGCATGGAATGATTATAGGCGTAATTGGTACAATGTCAGGCATTATCCTTGGCACTGCAGCTTGCTGGATACTGAAACATTATAAAATCATCGAACTTCCGGGTGATGTATATTATTTTACAACACTCCCTGTTCAGCTTGCCGGTTTTGATGTCTTTCTGATAGCAGCCTCTTCCCTGGCGATTTCTTTTTTATCAACACTCTATCCGGCAAAACAGGCCTCAAAACAGAATCCTGCCGAGGCTATACGTTATGGATAGGAATAATGATAAGGAGAGTAATTCTGATCAATATCGAAAAACAGATGATGTTTTAATAAGCGCACGTAATCTGTATAAAAGCTACGATAACAGCGGATCATCTATAATTATTTTGCAAGGTGTTGATTTTAATATTAACAAAGGAGAAACAATTGCTGTCATCGGTGCATCGGGAATAGGAAAATCGACGTTCCTGCACATAATGGGCACGCTTGATCGTCCGGACAGTGGGGCTCTTTTGTTTAGAGGAAAAGATGTTTTACTTTTTAATGATACGGATCTTGCCGCATTCAGGAATAAATCCGTAGGATTTGTTTTTCAGTTTCATCATCTTTTAGCCGAATTTACAGCTATTGAAAATGTAATGATGCCAGCGCTTATTAATGGGCTGGATAAAAAAACAGCAACCCGGTTGGCCGAAGATATCCTGTTACGGGTTGGACTTAAAGAGAGGCTTTTTCACATGTCAAGCAAGCTTTCAGGAGGCGAGCAACAAAGAGTTGCACTGGCAAGGGCTCTTGTCCTTAAACCGGAAATCCTTTTAGCTGATGAGCCTACAGGGAATCTTGATAGAAAAAACAGTGAACTTATTCACTCAATGCTGATGGAATTGAATCGGGAACTACAAATGGCACTGGTTGTTGTAACTCATAATTCTGAACTTGCATCGTTTATGTCCCGTGTTGTTTCTATTGCAGACGGAAAACTTTCGGAGAAAGCATAGAAAAACCTTTATGATAAAGCAGTTTGTTCTGATCATAACAGCTATAATATATTTTTCTGCAAATAGTGTTTATTCTGCGGAATCGGTTCGTGTTGCTGTTTTTCCTTTTAAAATAAAAGCTGGTGAAGATTTCTTGTATTTAACCAGCGAAATTCCTAAAGCAATAAGTGCTCATCTTCAACAGGATGGTGCAATTATAGTAAAACCGGAGGTTCAACAGGAGAGTATTTTAAACGCCATTGATGATTCCGGTAAAGATTTTTCCGGAGTTATAGATAAAATAAAAAATATCGGCATAAAGTGTGGAGCTGATTTTGTTGTTTTGGGATGTTTTTCAGGTCTTGATCAAAAATTTTCAATAACAGCAAAAATGATAGATTTGTATGGCGGCAAATCCTTAAACACTTTTTCCTTTAATATAGAAGGGATAGAAAACCTGCCCGTTACGGTTGAAAAGCTTGCTGCCGACATCAGTTTAAAACTTTTTAAAAAAGAAAAAGTATCACAAGTACTCATAAAAGGTAATGAGCGTATAGAAACAGATGCCATTAAAAGAGTAATTGCCACTAAACCTGGCGATATATACCTTGCAAAAAGCTTGAGAAAAGATCTTAAGGCTATTTATGCAATGGGATATTTTGAAGATATCCGTATAGAGTCAGAAAAAGGTGCTGATGGAAAAACTATCATATTCAATGTAAAAGAAAAACCAACTGTCAAAAAAATTAGCATTACCGGAAACCTGGTTCTTAAAGATGAGAAGATTAATGAAAATTTAACCATCAAAATCGGTTCTATTCTTAACATCTTTCAAATACGCAGCGACATTAGCAGAATTGAGGTGATGTACAAGGAAAAGCATTATTACAATGTTAAAGTAACATATAAAATCCATCCTCTGGAGCACAATCAGGCCGAACTGGAATTAGTTGTTGTAGAGGGGAAAAAAGTACAAATCAAAAAAGTTATATTTCAGGGAAATAATGCATATAAGTCAAAAGAATTACAAAAAATAATCAAAACCAGAAAAAAGGGTTTCTTTTCTTTTTTAACCAGTTCCGGAAATTTTGATAAAAATCAACTGGATCAAGACGTTGCCCGGATTCAGAGCTTTTACCATAATAATGGATATATTCAGGCCAGGATCGGAGAGCCGCAAGTCATATATAAAGGAGATTATATTTATATTACCTTTAAAATTGATGAGGGCTTACGCTTTAAAGTAGGGAAAGTAGATTTGGATGGAGACCTGATAATAGATAAAGATAAAATGCTCAAGATTTTAAAAATTACAAAGGAGGAATATTACAATCGCAGCATTATACGGAATGATATTCTGGCTTTAACAGATCTCTATGAGAATGCAGGTTATGCTTATGCGGAAATATCACCCCGCACTGACAAAAATATGGATAATCTGATTGTTAATATCACATTTGTTATAAAAAAGGCCCAACTAGTCTATTTTGAAAGAATAAATATTGCAGGGAATACTAAAACCAGAGATAAAGTAATACGACGTGAACTACCGGTCGTTGAGAGAGGTCTTTACAAGGGAAGCCTGTTAAAGCGAGGCGTTCGCAATATAAAAAGACTGGAGTATTTTGAAGAAGTTAAAGTAAATACGAAAAAAGGAAGCTCTGATGATTTGATGATCCTTGATATCAATGTTGCTGAAAAACCAACAGGTTCCTTTACTTTTGGAGGAGGCTACAGTTCCGCAGAAAATGTTTTTGCAACCGGCTCTATTACTCAACGCAACTTTTTGGGCAAGAGCCAGAATCTTTCTCTTCAAGCGCAGCTTGGTTCAAGAACAACCGCCCTTATGTTAAGTTTTACCGAGCCATGGCTTTTTGATATTCCTCTATCTGCCACTATAGATCTATATAACTGGGAAAAGGACTATGATACATACGACACAGATACTATAGGCGCCGGATTCAGAATAGGCTATCCCATCTTTGATTTTACCCGTGTTTCATGTGGTTATTCATTCAGTATAGCCGATATTCAGGATTTGGAATATGACGCCGCAGATTCTCTTTGGGAGCTTGAGGGGGAAAATACTACCAGCAGCATAACTACTGGCATTAAATACGATTCACGAGATAGCACGTTCAATCCGCAGGAGGGCTCTGAGCATAGTGTAAATATTCAGTATGCAGGTTTGGGAGGAAATATCGGTTTTACGAAAGTTAACCTTGAAACAGGATGGTATATACCCGGATTTTGGAAATTTATGTACTTTCTACATGGTAAGGCCGGTTTTTTGTGGAGAAATACTGGAGGGGATTTACCAGATTATGAACGTTTTTATCTTGGCGGAATTAATTCCCTGCGCGGTTTTGACTGGGAGGACTTAAGCCCTAAAACAACCAATTTTTGGGGTATTGAATCAGAAATAGGCGGCGTTAAATTTGTGCAATTTAATTTTGAACTGCGCTGTCCTTTATTTGGCAATGCAGGGATGATTGGTTTGCTCTTTTTTGACACAGGCGATTTATATGATACAGGCGAGCCTGTCAGGCTTGGAGATTTACGAGAAAGTGCTGGTATAGGATTTAGATGGAATTCCCCCATGGGCCCTATTCGTGTCGAATATGGAAAAGTACTTGATCCCCAAGAGGGTGAAAGCAGCGGAGGCTTTGAATTCTCAATGGGTTCAGCCTTTTAATTTAATTTACGGAGGATATGCAATGCAAAACAGAATAATTACCGCAATTTTCATTTTTTTCTTTCTGGTCACTTTTTCTGAAGCTGCCGATGTAGCCAGGATAGGTGTAGTCAATTTTCAGAAAATTATGCAAAATTCAAGCGCCGGCAAAGCAGCTCTATCTCAAATCAATAAGAAGCGCAGTAAAATGGAAAAAAACCTTAAAGCAAAAGGCGCTGAAATTGAGGAAATGAAAAAAAAATTCGATCGCGAAAGCCTTGTCATGAGCAAAGATATGCGCGGTGACAAAGAACGGGAATTCAGAATAAAAATAAACGATATAAAAGCCATTGAAAAAAAATATGAAACAGAACTTAAAGAAATGAATAACAAGCTTTTAATGAAATTCCAGAAAGATGTTGTTAAAATTGCACAGGCTATAGGAAAAAAAGAAGGATATCTGCTTATAGTTGAAAAGAGTACTGCCGGTATTTTGTATTCACCCGATTCAATAGAAATAACAGATAAAATTATAAAAATATATAACGATCAAACAGCCAAAGAAAATATTAAAAAAAGTAAATAAATGAAAATATCAATTAAAGAGATAGCCGGATTAACAGGCGGTATAATTCAGGGTAATTCTTCAAAAATTATTTGCGGCGCAGCTCCATTTGAAAACGCCAAAATTGATGAAATAACATTTGCAGGAAGTCCCAGGCTTTTAAAAAATATTGATCATACTGGTGCGGGAGCTGTACTGGTCCCTAAAAAATTTAAGGGATCAGAAAAAGAACTTATCCTGGTAGATAATCCCAATGTTGCATTTACCAAAGTACTTGTATTGTTTTATCCTCCTTTAAATCCCGGTTATTTTACCAAAAAAAATAAAGGGATAAGTCCCGATGCACGGATAGGAGAAAATTTCAAATGCGGCATTGGCACATTGATAGCCCCTTTTGCCGTTATAGGAAAAAACGTTATTTTAGGAGACAGGGTTATACTGCATCCAGGTGTAGTTATTGGTGATGATGTTAAAATAGGTGATGATGTCAAAATATATCCGAATGTAACCATTTATAATAAGTGCAGAATAGGAAACAGGGTTATAATTCATGCCGGTTCTGTAATAGGAAGTGATGGATTTGGTTTTGCGCCGGACGGCACCAGGTATCATAAAATCATCCATACCGGTATTGTCAGAATAGAAGATGATGTGGAAATAGGCGCTAACAACACTATTGATCGCGGCACATTTGGAGAGACATTA
Organism: Deltaproteobacteria bacterium; assembly: GCA_021157555.1. GTDB lineage: Bacteria > Desulfobacterota > Desulfobacteria > Desulfobacterales > BuS5 > BuS5. The sequence goes on from JAGGWL010000349.1 coordinate 9,071, forward strand.
ATCAAACAGGGCGTAAAAACCGACAATATGGTTCATATTGCCCATAATGTCATTATCGGTGAAAATTCTGTTATAGTTGCCCAAGTTGGAATATCAGGAAGCACTACTATCGG
>JAGGWL010000320.1 GCA_021157555.1 Deltaproteobacteria bacterium
AAGCTGTTAAGCAGCCCTGAAGTTGTATCCGATCGTAATGCATTTCAGAAATTCAGCAAAGAACACGCCGATCTTGACAGTATTGTTACAGTTTTCAGGGATTATGAACAAACACTTTCTGATCTGGAAGATAGTCAGGAGCTTCTGAAAGATGGAGATCCTGAAATTAAAGAACTTGCCAAAGATGAGATTGATTCTTTAACCGGGGAAAAAACCAGACTGAAAGATAAATTAAAAAAGCTGTTGCTGCCCAGAGATCCCAATGACGGGAAGAATATAATTATAGAGATACGAGCCGGCACCGGCGGCGAAGAGGCTGGCCTTTTTGCCGGTGATCTTTTCAGAATGTATAACAGATATGCTGAAAACAGAAACTGGAAAGTGGAAATCATGACTCACCACGGGACGGGTGTAGGTGGTTTTAAAGAAGTTATAGCTATGATTAAGGGAAAAGGGGCTTACAGCAGGTTTAAATTCGAAAGTGGAACCCATCGTGTCCAGAGAGTTCCAACTACCGAGGCTCAAGGACGCATACACACATCAGCAGTTACGGTTGCAGTTCTTCCGGAAGCTGAAGATGTCGAGCTTCAGATAGATCCCCGCGAACTTAAAATTGATGTTTTCAGAGCAACAGGTCCGGGCGGTCAGAGTGTTAATACCACTGATTCGGCTGTACGTATTACACATCTGCCTACTAATCTTGTGGTAACATGCCAGGATGAAAAATCGCAATTAAAAAACAAAAACAAGGCCATGAAAGTACTGCGTGCCCGTCTGCTTGACGGTATGGTCAGGGAACAGAATGAACAAAGATCTCAGGAGCGTAAAAATCAGATAGGAACCGGCGACAGAAGCGGCAGAATAAGGACATATAATTTTCCTCAGGGAAGAGTTACAGACCACAGGGTGGGGCTTACTCTTTATAAGCTTGAAGACATTATGCAGGGAAATATTGACGAAATTATAGACGAGCTTATAACCTTTTATCAGGCCCGGGCATTACAGAATGCAGAATCAGTTGAAGCAAAAACCGCCTGAATGGACCATCCTTAAAATCCTTGAATGGACCACTTCATATTTTAAGTCCCATCATATAGACAGTCCCAGATCAACAGCAGAAATATTGCTGGCGCATGTTTTAAAACTAAAGCGTATTGATTTGTATTTGCAATTTGACAAGCCGCTTGACAAGGCAGAGCTTTCTTTTTTCAAATCCTTGATCAAAAGACGAAGGAACAGGGAACCGGTTGCATATATTACAGGCCATAAGGAATTCTGGTCAATTGATCTTTCAGTAACAAAACATTCCCTAATCCCAAGGCCGGAGACCGAGTGCCTTGTAGAGACAGCGCTTTCATTGATGCCGGAAGACTTGCCTGATGCTGCCCGGGTTTTAGAACTGGGCACGGGTTCAGGCGCTATTACTATTGCATTGGCCTCTGAAAGGCCGGGAAGCATCTTTTTTGCATCCGACTATTCTATTGATGCACTTATGCTTGCCAGAAAGAATGCGGTTCGGAATGGTCCTGGCGCACCCATCCATTTTTTTTCTGGTGACTGGCTTGCTCCATTGAAGAATAATCAATTGAAATTTGACATTATTATTTCGAATCCTCCATATATAAAATCTGCGGTAATCCCGGGTCTTGAACCCGAAATCTGGAAATATGAGCCGGCAAAGGCACTTGACGGCGGAGAAAATGGGCTTGTTGCATTAAAACAGATTTTGGTAAATGCGCATAAATACCTTAAGGAAAAAGGGAGCTTGCTGCTTGAAACGGGGCATGACCAGAAAGATGATCTTGAGGGGATTATTGAGGAATGTAACGCCTACGAAGATATTATTTTTCTTAAAGATTACAGCGGATTTTACAGAATTGTTTCAATGAAGAAAAAAAAAGATTAATTCATGTTGTCAAAGATTAATTTGTTTGTTATTTTATAAAAATTTGTAAAAAATAACTCATCTCTGGATATGTGTTTCGGTGCTTTATAGGAAATAAAGTAAAACACATGAAATTATTTATATGAATGTGCCTAAAGTTGTAGAGACAAGGCATGCTGGTTATATGGAAAGAGATGGAAGAATTGAGTCTAATGCTCAAATAACCGATACAAGGAGAACTTTATGTCACACATCACAATGAAGGAACTGCTCGAAGCAGGAGTACATTTTGGCCACCAGACCAGACGCTGGAACCCTAAAATGAAATTTTATATTTTTGGGGCAAGAAATGGTATTTATATTATTGATTTACAAAAAACCGTTCGTATGTTTAGAAAAGCATGTGATTTTGTAACTGATGTTGTGGCAAATGGCGGGACTATCCTTTTTGTGGGCACAAAAAAACAAGCAAAGGCAACTATTTATGAAGAGGCTAATCGATGCGAAATGTTTTACGTCCACAATAGATGGCTTGGGGGTATGCTGACTAATTTCCAGACCATTAAAAAAAGTATAGATCGCCTGAACTATTTTAATAGAATTGAAAATGACGGTTCTATAAATCTTTTTCCTAAAAAGGAAAGATTAAAACTTGGGAAAGAACGAATAAAACTTGATAATACTCTAGGTGGAATACGTACTATGAAGGATTTGCCTGGTGCTATTTTTGTTGTTGATTCAAGAAATGAAGCAATTGCTGTTCGTGAAGGCAAGAGACTGGGTATTCCTGTTATTGCAATTGTTGATACAAATAGTAATCCTGATGAGATTGATTATGTTATACCGGGCAATGATGACGCCATTCGTGCTATAAGGCTGATAACATCAAGGATAGCAGACGCATCTATTAAAGGCAGGGAACTGTTGGAAGAAAGAAAGCAGGCTGAAGCTGATAAGGATATTGAAGAAGAAATAGTAGAGCCTGCAGGCGATGCGGATTTGCAGCCGGGAGAAAGAAAAATAATTTCTGACGGAACAGATGGGCCCGTTGTAGAGATAATTAAACGGTCTACTGCTGCGGATGGTACAGAAGCTGAAAGTACATCTGAAGAAACAAAATAACGGGTAAGGAATGGGCACCCTTGAACATATAGGAGATAACAGATAATGACTAAAGTAAGTGCTGCAATGGTTAAACAGCTTCGGGAAAAGACCGGAGCCGGAATGATGGATTGCAAGGAGGCGCTGTCCGAGTGCGGCGGCGATGTATCCAGCGCGGTCGATTTTTTAAGGAAAAAAGGGTTGGCAACTGCTGCAAAACGTGCTGGGAGGGCAATGAGTGAAGGTGTTATTGCATCTTACATACATATGGGCGGTAAACTCGGAACTGTTGTGGAAGTAAATTGTGAAACTGATTTTGTAGCAAAAAATGAAGATTTTCTTGAATTTGCAAAAAATATTGCAATGCACATTGCAGCAACAAACCCTGTTGGAATTCAAGCTGAAGATGTGTCGGAAGATATGATTAATAAGGAAAAAGAGATTTACCGTGCTCAAGCGCTTGAAACCGGCAAGCCTGAAAATATTTTGGACAAGATTGCTGAAGGAAAGCTTAAGAAATTTTTCAAGGAGAATTGCCTGCTGAATCAACCTTATGTTCGTGATCCCAACATTACTATTTCCGACCTTATAAATGGGATGATAGCTAAAATAGGGGAAAATATTACCATTAAACGTTTTGCCAGATTTCAGGTGGGAGAATAATAAGCATTGTCAGCTCCATCTTATAAAAGAATTTTGTTAAAATTAAGTGGGGAAGCCTTGATGGGAAATCAAGGCTTCGGTATACATCCCGAAATAATAAGCAATGTAGCCTGTGAAATTAAAGATATCATTGATCTTGGCGTGGAAATGGCGATAGTTGTTGGTGGCGGCAATATATTCAGGGGAATTGCGGCAAGTTCATATGGAATGGACAGAACAGCAGCAGATCATATGGGCATGCTGGCTACTGTTATAAATTCCATCGCCCTGCAGGGTGCCCTGGAAAAAAAAGGAGTTCAGACCCGGGTTCAGTCTGCATTATCAATGCCTGAAGTGGCTGAGTCCTTTATATTGCGAAAAGCTGTCAAACATTTAGAAAAGGGACGGGTTGTTATTTTTGGCGCAGGTACAGGGAATCCTTATTTTACTACCGATACAGCCGCTGTTTTAAGAGCGCAGGAGATTCACGCCGAAATACTTTTAAAAGCAACAAAAGTAGATGGTTTGTATGATTCTGATCCTGTAAAGAACTCTGATGCTATTTTTATTAAAAAAACCAGCTATATGGATGTTCTGCAAAAACAACTTAAGGTCATGGATATGACAGCTGTTTCTCTTGCAATGGAAAATTCACTCCCTCTTGTAGTCTTTAATCTTAATGTCAGTGGTAATATAAAAAATGTTATTTGTGGTAAGGAGATCGGCACATTTATTACTAACTCGTGTTAGTTCCTAAACGAAAACTCTGTTTAGATATGGTTTTAAGTTAAAAAAATAATTTCAACGAATTAGAAATTTATAAATAAAATTGGCAAACTATATTTTGTATTCCTTTCTAACTATAATAATTGAGGTAGAGAACCATGATTGAATCTATTTATGAGGAAACCAGAGAAAAAATGGGCAAGTCAATCAACGCTTTGAAGAATGAATTAATGCGTGTCAGAACAGGGCGTGCATCTCTCAATCTTTTTGACGGTGTACGGGTTGATTATTATGGCACACTTACCCCGATTGATCAGATGGCATCTCTTGCCGTGCCTGAAAGCCGCCTTGTAACAATACAGCCGTGGGATGTTTCTGTTATTAAAAGTATAGAAAAAGCGATTTTAAAATCAGATTTGGGATTAACACCTTCAAGTGACGGTAAAATTATTCGTATTTCCATTCCTCCGCTTACTGAAGAGAGACGGAAAAAACTTGGCAAAACTGTCCATAAAAAGTGTGAAGATTATAAAGTTGCGGTACGTAATATCAGGCGCGATTCAAATGAGGTGTTAAAGAAGCTTAAAAGCGATGGGGATATTGCAGAAGACGCTGCGTTTAATGCTCAGGAACAGGTTCAGGAAATAACAGATGAGAATATCAAGTTTATAGACGAAATTTATAAAGACAAGGAAACAGAAATTCTTGAATTTTGACAAAACAGAGTCTGTGAGTTTGTCTACTTCTGATATAAATCCTGATCCTGAATTTTTTCCAAAACATGTTGCCATTATAATGGATGGTAATGGCCGCTGGGCCAAAAAAAGGCTTTTAAATCGGATAAAAGGGCATAAAAAGGGTACGGAGGTTGTACGATCAATTGTTAAGACTTGTCGGGAAATAAAAATTCCGATTCTTACCCTCTATGCTTTTTCAACAGAAAACTGGAAACGCCCAAAAACCGAAGTAACTGCGCTGATGACTCTTCTCAAAAGCTTCCTTCTAACAGAACAGGAAGAGATGATGGATAATAATATCCGCCTAAATGCAATCGGACAGATAGAGCGTCTGCCGGATGAAGTGCAGGATGTTTTGCGTAGTACCATTGAGTTGACGAAAAGCAACAAAGGTCTTCTTCTGAACCTTGCTTTAAGTTACGGTGGAAGAGATGAGATTGTCAGAGCTGTTCGTCAGATTGCAGAAAAAGTTAAAAATGGAATAATTGATCCTGATGCCTCTAAAAATCAGATTACTGAAGATTTAATATCAGATCATCTTTATACCAGAGCAATGCCGGATCCTGATCTTCTCATAAGAACCAGTGGTGAAATGCGTATCAGCAATTTTCTTTTATGGCAGATAGCGTATTCGGAAATTTTTATCACAGATACTCTTTGGCCGGACTTTGATAGAAAAGAATTTATAAGTATTCTTAAAAATTATCAACAAAGAGATCGCAGGTTCGGTAAGGTTTGAGCGACCATATATGCATTTAAAAAGATGGATTACAAGTTTTGCGGCCCTTCCCTTTATAATTTTTCTTGTTTACAAGGGAGGGGCATTTTGGTTTACAATTTTCATATGCTTTATATCAATAGCAGGTTTACGTGAATATTTCCGCATTGTTTTAAGCAGTGTTGAAGCGAAGCAATTCAGATTACTGATATGGTTATCTTATTTAACCGGAATTACAGTTATTCTATTCTCATACTGGAAATTTTTCGATTTAATTCCTCTTGTTATTGCTTTTTATCTTGTTGCCTCAGGAATTATTGCCGTCCTTTCTTATAAAAAGGAGCTCCATTTAACCGATTTTATTGCAAAGTCTATGCTGGGAATTTTATATGTACCTGTTTTGCTTTCGTTTATTGTTTTGTTAAGAAACAGCACTGATGGCATAACATGGATTTTTTTCCTTTTATTTCTTGTTTTTATTGGAGATACAGGCGCATTCTACACAGGTTCATACCTTGGCCGCCACAAATTATGCCCATCTGTCAGCCCGGGGAAAACCATAGAAGGCGCAGTCGGAGGTATGGCTGCGGTTCTGGTTATTGGTACTCTTTTCAAATTTTTTTTTCTGCCTGACGTACATTGGGCAGGCTCTCTTCTTTTTTTCCTTTCTATTGGTATTGTGGCTCCTATGGGTGATCTGTTTGAATCCATGCTTAAACGGGAAGGCGGGGTTAAAGATTCAGGTGCATGTCTGCCTGGTCATGGAGGAATTCTGGATAGAATTGATGCGCTTCTTTTTGCGGCTTTGCCGGCGTACTATTTTAAGGTATATTTATTGCATGGATAAAAAAAGATGAAACAGCTTGCGATATTAGGTTCAACAGGTTCAATAGGATGCAATACCCTCAAAATTGTTGAAATGTTTCCGGACAGATTTAGAATCAAGGCTTTGGCAGCAAAGAATAATGTTGAATTACTGGCGGAACAGATTGAGCGTTTCAGCCCTGAAATAGCTGTTGTGTTTGATGATCAGCATGCAGTACGCTTAAAAAAAAGACTTAATAACAACAAAACGGTTGAAATCCTGTGCGGCAGGGAAGGATACGTGGCAGCAGCATCCTGTAAATCTGTTGATATGGTTGTTTCCGCCATAGTTGGAGCTGCCGGCCTGCTCCCTACTATTGCAGCGATTAAGGCAGGAAAAGCAATTGCTCTTGCTAATAAAGAAACATTGGTTATGGCGGGTGAAATTGTTATGAAAAAAGCCAGGATCAATGGAATAAAAATTTTCCCTGTTGACAGCGAACATAGTGCAATTTTTCAATGTCTGCATGGTAACAATATCAAAGATCTTGATAAAATTATACTAACAGGCTCCGGAGGTCCTTTTCTGCGTAAACCTGTTAATGAATTTAATAAGATTGAACTTTCAGATGCTCTTAACCATCCTACGTGGCAAATGGGTAAAAAAATAAGTATAGACTCTGCAACACTTATGAACAAGGGGCTTGAAATTATTGAAGCTAAATATCTTTTTGATGTTAATATTGATGATATAGAGGTTGTTATTCATCCTCAAAGTGTTGTTCATTCAATGGTTTCATATAAAGACGGCGCTGTAATGGCTCAACTTGGAATGCCGGATATGAAAGGTGCCATATCCTATGCTTTGTCGTATCCGGATAGACTTGATATAAAAATGCCGGCGCCTGATTTTACTGATATTGGAGCTCTTACCTTTGAAAAGCCCGACCTGACCAAATTTCCGTGTCTTGGCCTGGCTTATAGTGCCTGTAAAAGAGGTGGAACAATGACTTCAGTATTAAATGCTGTTAATGAGGAAGCTGTGTATGCGTTTCTGGATAAACGTATCCCTTTTGTCAAAATAGCTGATATTATAGAAAAAGTAATGGGCAGACACAGAGTAGTCGAAAACCCGTTACTTGATGATATTCTGGAAGCTGATAAGTGGGCGAGGGAAGAGACTGGGAGGCTGAACGTATTATGAGTACCAGTATAATCGCATTTGTTATTGTATTGGGAGTGTTAATTTTTTTTCATGAACTGGGGCATTTTCTTTTTGCCAGATTATTTGGAGTTGGTGTTGAGAAATTTTCACTTGGGTTCGGTCCAAAAATTGTCGGTAAAAAAATTGGCATGACGGAATACCTTATTTCAGCCATACCACTTGGTGGATATGTAAAAATGGTCGGCGAGGAGCCGGGTGAGGAACTTTCAGCTGAAGAGATACCATTCTCATTTACGCATAAGCATATTTTTAAAAAGATATTGATAGTTGCAGCAGGCCCCATATTTAATTTAATACTGACTATTGCAATTTTTTTCGGTCTTTTTTGTTTTTACGGAATGCTGGTTTTAAAACCTGTGGTAGGTACTGTGGGTGAAGGGACCCCGGCATACGTGGCTGGACTGCAAAAAGATGATCTTATAGAAGCTATTAATGGCGTGCCGGTTAATAGCTGGGAAAAGATGGCCGAACTTGTATCAACCTGTAATGGAGAAGAACTTGAGGTGAATTTGCGCCGTGGGGATTCTGCATTGGTTGTTAAAATAACACCTGAACTTCAAATAACAAAAAATTTGTTTGGTGAAGATGTTGAGCGATATCTTGTAGGAATCACATCGTCGGGTAAAGTTTTTCAACGTCCACTGAGCCTCCCCAGTGCTGCTGTTGAGAGCGTTGCTCAGACCTGGAAGATATCCAAATTAACTGTTCTTGGTATTGTTAAAATGATACAAGGCACAGTCTCTGCCAAAGATAACCTTGGCGGGCCTATCCAGATTGCACAGATGGCGGGAGACTTTTACAAAGAAGGCGTGCCCAATTTTCTCTCTTTTATCGCATTTTTAAGCGTTACACTCGCGATACTTAATTTTCTTCCTATACCGGTTCTGGATGGAGGGCATATTTTTTTCTTTATTATTGAGGCCATAACCGGACGGCCTGTTAATCTTAAGGTTCGCGAAGTTTCTCAACAGATAGGTGTAACCTTGCTGGTTATGCTGATGCTATTTGCTTTTTATAATGATATTATGCGTATTGTACTTCAAAAATAATTTATCTTATGCCACATAGACTTGAAATAACACTAAAAGATGATCTGTTTGATGCTGAAGGCGATGGCGTGCGGCGTAAAGCCGGGGACTATTTGGGAATTTTCCTGAAATCGGTAAAAATTATTAATATCCTTACAATTGATGCCGAACTTACAGTTGATCAATGCAAAAGAATAAAAGAGGAAATTTTTACAAATCCTGTAACCCAAAATTCGTCCTTTACTCCCCTTGCCGCCGATTTTGACTGGATTATATGGGTTGGTTACAGGCCTGGTGTTCGGGATAACCCTGGCAGCACAGCTGTTGAAGCAATCGAAGACCTTTTGGATTTTAAATTTGTAAAAGATGAAGCTGCATACACATCAAAAGAATACTGTTTAAAAGGCCAGGGACTCCGCAGAGAGGATCTGGACTTGATAGCAGGTGAACTTCTTGCCAATGATATAATTGAGCAATGGAAAATATTTTCAAAAAACGAATGGAATCCGACCGAGGGTACAGGCTTTATCATACCCAAAGTAACCTTGAATCATAATCCTTCTGTTAAGTCGATAACAGTGGAAAGCGATGCCAAACTTGCAAAAATAAGTATAGAGCGCAGCCTGGCGCTGAATCCCAATGATATACCTGTAATAAGAGAATATTTTTTGCAAGGTAAAGTTAAAAAGGAACGGGCACTGGTCGGGCTGTCTGATCCTACAGACATAGAAATTGAATATATATCACAGGCCAGAAGCGATCATTGCAACCATAATACATTCAGAGGGCTTTTTCATTATACTGATCTTTCCACAGGCAGGGTCGAAACATTTGATAATCTTTTTAAAACATGCATAGAAACACCCACATTATCTCTTAAAGAAAAGAAAAACTGGATTATATCTGTGCTGTGGGATAATGCCGGAGTCGGACGTTTTGATGATGACAACTATTATGTTATTACAGGCGAAACACATAATTCACCTTCCAATATGGAAGCCTACGGCGGGGCAATAACCGGTATAGTCGGAGTCTATCGCGACCCTCTCGGTACAGGTAAAGGCTCCAAACTTGTTATGGGCAGTTACGGTTTTTGCACAGGAATGCCGGATTATGCGGGCGATTTTGCTCCGCATCTGCATCCTAAACGCCTTTTGGACGGAGTTATAGAAGGCGTTCGTGACGGCGGAAACAAGAGCGGAATTCCCACAACCTTTGGCCAGGTTTGCTTTCACCCTGGTTATATGGGGAAATCTCTTGTATTCGTTACCTGTCTGGGCATAATGCCTGCGCTTGTTGATGGCAGCCCTTCGGAGAAAAAAACCACCTCCCCCGGAGATCTGATAGTAATGTGTGGAGGGAGAGTAGGTAAAGATGGAATCCATGGTGTCACTGCATCTTCAGAGGTCTTTTCTGAAAATACTCCTGCAGGCCATGTTCAGATTGCCGATCCCTATACACAGAAAAAAATGCATGACTTTATTCTGGAAGTCCGTGATGAAGGGCTTATAACCTTTATCACCGATAATGGTGGCGGCGGGCTTTCATCTTCTGTAGGTGAATCAGCGCGTTTTTCAAATGGATGCGAAGTTACTCTTGATAAGATTCCTCTCAAATACGAGGGGCTTGATCAGTGGGAAATATGGATCTCCGAATCACAGGAACGTATGACATTAGCTGTAAAGCCAGGCCATTTAGAAAAATTTATGGCCATTTCTCTAAAGCATGCAGTGGAGAGTACCGTTATAGGCAGCTATACTGATACCGGCAAACTTCATATTACTTACAAAGACGAAACATGCGCCTTTATTGATATTGATTTTTTGTATTCCGGTTTCCCCCAATGGAAATTTAACGCAACATGGGTGCCGCCTGCTTTACGCGGGCTGTGTGAACCTGTTTTTACTGAACCTGATGATTACGATTCGCTTCTTTTGGATATTCTTGCCAGACCAAATATATGTTCCAAGGAATGGATAACCAGGCAGTATGATCATGAAGTTCAGGGCACCAGTGTTGTCAAGCCTCTTGTAGGTGCCGAGCGGGATGTTAACAATGACGCCGTAGTAATCAGACCTGTGCTGGAATCCGAAAAGGGGCTTCTGTTTTCTCAGGCATTTCTCCCATTTTATTCCGCCATAGATGCTTATCATATGACTTCATGTACCATTGATGAAGCAGTGCGCAGGCTAATAGCAGTTGGGGCGGATTTTGAACATATCGGAGGAGTTGACAACTTTTGCTGGCCTGATATCCAGTTTCATACTGAAAAAAATCCTGATGGTGAATTCAAGGCAGCTCAGCTTGTACGTTCCTGCAGAGCGTTGCGTGATATTTGCCTGGGATATGGAATCCCTTTACTTTCCGGTAAAGACAGTATGTATGTGGACGGTTATCTTGCCGGCAGATACGGTGATACTCATAAAGTTTCAGCACTGGAAACACTCCAGTTCTCCGCAATAAGTGTTATGGAGAATATAACCAAGGCAGTTACCTTTGACAGCAAAATTTCCGGGGATCTCGTTTATATTGTCGGGCTTACGCATAACGAACTCGGAGGTTCCGAGTATTATGATTTTTTTGGATATACAGGGCTTAATATTCCTGAAGTTTTTCCTGAAAAGTTTTCAGCAGTTTACAGATTATTAGCTATTGCCATTAAAAAAGAACTGATTGCTTCAGCTCACGGTATTTACCGGGGCGGTATGGGCGTGCATTTTGCCATGACGGCCTTTGCAGGTAACCTTGGTATGGATTTGGACTTGAGACTTGTGCCTGCTGGAAAAAATCTCCGCAATGACCAGATTCTTTTTTCAGAATCTGCAGGCCGTTTTATAATTACCATAGATCCTGCCAATAAAAATCAGTTTGAGGAAACATTTCAAGGAACAGATTGTGCCTGTATAGGCAAGGTAACCGAAGAAGACGGCAACCTGGTTATCAAAGGAATTAAGGGCAGTACGATTA
>JAGGWL010000371.1 GCA_021157555.1 Deltaproteobacteria bacterium
GAGATTGATTATAAAAATCCTAAACAATTAAAATATTTTATCGCGGAAAGGGGTAAAATTATCCCCAGACGTATATCAGGGACATGCGCCAAACATCAGAGGGTTCTTATGCACGCTATAAAACGTGCGCGGACTATTGCGCTGTTACCTTATGTCGGCACAACCCATGGCCTGTAAATAGTGTTCGAACGAAAACTGATAGTTTTTGTTCTTCGTTCCTGAGGAACGAGGACGAAATAAGTTACTGAAGCTGTGATGCATAGTTGGGGAAATTATTTCGTCTTCGTTCCCTATCATCTTGAAGGAGACAATGTCTGTGTTTCAGCCTGTTTATGGAAAAATATCAAGAGATATTGCAAAAGGGCTTGCCATTATCACCCTGATGTTTGCTGCAGGTGTGTATGTACCTTTTATAGGGTTCTTATGCACCATATTAATACCCCTGCCAGTCCTGTTTTACCGTTCAAAACTCGGCAGGCAGGCAGGTTTGATTATTCCTGGGCTGGCAATAATTGTAACGATTCTATTGCTGGGCAATATATCAATAGATCTGTTTTTATTAATTGAACTGATGCTGCTTGGTTTTGTTTTAAGCGAAATCCTTGAGCTTAATCTTTCTATTGAAAAAACGATTCTATATTCATCTTGTATCGTTCTGTTTACAGGTTTTACAATTGTGCTTTTTTACTGCTCAATGTTTGATATAAATCCTTACGCAGTTATATCCGAATATATTATAAAAAACCTTGAGCTTACCATTGCTCTGTATGAGGATATGGGTATCTCTGAAGAGAGTCTGTATATTATGTCAAACGCCATAGACAAGCTTCAGTATATACTGGTGCGAATTGTTCCGGCTTTGATTATAGCAGTAACACTTTTTTTAATATGGACATGCATACTGCTCTCAAAACCCATGCTTCGGGCAGGAAAGCTTTTTTACCCTGATTTTGGCTCTTTAAATATATGGAAAGCTCCTGAATATCTGGTATGGGGGGTTATTGTGTCCGGTTTGATGCTTCTTTTGCCCTGGAATGCTTTCAAAATTTTGGGCATTAACTGTATCATAATCTTGATGGTTATCTATTTTTTTGCGGGAATAGCTATTGTTTCGTTTTTTTTTGAAAAAAAAGGTTTTCCCCGTATACTCAAGTCTATTTTATATTGTATGCTGGCCCTCCAGCAGATAATTCTTTTACTGGTAATAGGGCTTGGTTTTTTTGACACATGGCTGAACTTCAGAAAACTATAGTTGAAAAATTATAAAAGCTGAAGAAAGTTAATTATTATAGGGATGTGGGAAAAAACAATTTACCCTTCTCGCATCCCCTAAATGTAAAAGGTTTTTAAAATGAAATTAATCTTAAAAGAAACTATAGAAACTCTTGGTATTATTGGTAGCCAGGTTGACGTAGCCAATGGTTATGCAAGAAACTATCTTTTACCTCAGGGAAAAGCTATTCTTGATACGCCTCAAAACAGGAGTACACTGAAACATCAGAAGAAAAAATTTGATTTACAAATAGCAAGGGAGAAAAAAATTGCAGTAGAGATGGCTGAACAGCTTAACAAAGTATCCTGCAAAATAGCCGCAAAGGTAAGTGATGAAAATCGCTTGTATGGTTCTATAACTTCTCGTGATATTCTTAACGCCCTTGAGAGGCAGGATATTAAGGTTGAGAAGAGAATGATTCTTCTTGGCGAAGCTATCAAGCAAACAGGTACATACAAAATTCCCATCAGGGTTTATGCGGATGTTGAGCCTCAAATAACAGTTGAGATTGTTCCGGAATGATGAAGAAAATGCGGGAAAATTGCTATGGTAGTTGAAAAGGATCCTTCCTTATATAAGTTGCCTCCGCAAAATATTGAAGCAGAAGAAAATATAATAAGTGCTATTCTTCTTGATAATGATGTGCTTCATGATGTTATTGAAATATTGGCTCCGGATGATTTTTACAAGTCATCTCATAATAAAATTTATGATTCTATTACGGAGCTGTATTCAAAAAATGAACCTGTAGATCTGATAACGCTTACCAATATTCTTAAAGAACGCGGAAAACTTGAAGAAGTCGGAGGCGCAACATATATTGCAGGAATTGTAGATACAGTGCCTTTGGCCGTAAATGCACAGTATTATGCTAAAATTATTCATGACAAGGCCTGTTTAAGGCGGCTTATAGAAAAAACCAATGAAATCTCAAAGCGGTGTTACGAAGACAGGGGTGATGTTGATGAGATAATAGGGTTTGCGGAAAGCCTTATTTTTGAAATAGCTGAAAACAAAATCAGGCCTTCTTTTTTCCCCATCAGCAAGCTTGTCGATAATAATCTTACCACGCTTGAAGAACAGCAGGGTCAAGGGACGCTTGTGACAGGTGTGCCGTCAGGATATAAAGAACTCGACAAGCTTACATCAGGATTCCAGAACTCGGATCTTATAATATTGGCCGCCCGCCCCAGTATGGGTAAAACAGCCTTTGCTCTTAACATAGCAAGAAATGCTGCTGTTGAAAGTAATAGGCCTGTAGCCTTGTTTTCACTTGAAATGTCAAAGGAACAATTATCCATGCGGATGTTATGTTCTGAAGCGAGAGTCGATTCATCCCGTATCAGAGGCGGTTTTTCAGGTGAAGATGACTGGTTGCGTCTTACGGATGCGGCCAGTGTATTAGCCGCTGCTCCGATTTTTATTGATGATTCAGCTAATATCACATCCCTTTCTATCAGGGCAAAGTCACGCAGACTCAAAATGGACCAGAACCTTGGCCTTATTATCATAGATTATCTTCAGCTTATGAGAGGAGGTCTTCCTGCAGAGCGAAGAGATCTGGAAATTTCGGAAATTTCAAGGTCATTAAAAGCCCTGGCCAAAGAACTTGATATTCCTGTGATTGCTTTATCGCAGTTGAACAGAAAGCTGGAAGAAAGGAGCGACAAGCGGCCTCAGCTTTCCGATTTAAGGGAATCAGGCGCTTTGGAGCAGGATGCAGATATTGTTGCCTTTATTTATAGAGACGAAGTGTATAATAAAGACGAAAATAATCCAAAAAAAGGAGCAGCAGAAATTATACTGGCCAAACAGAGAAACGGGCCTGTGGGCGATGTTCATTTGACTTTTTTAAATGCCTATACACGCTTTGAAGATATGGCCGTTGGACATGATTTCGGAAGCGGTTATGCACAAGAGTCTTCAGAGTAAAAATATAGTATTATGCGTATGCGGCGGTATTGCTGCCTATAAATCGGTAGAACTTTTAAGACTCCTTGTAAAGCATGGTGCGGCAGTGAGGGTTGTAATGACGAAAAATGCAGCGGAGTTTGTTGGGCCGCTGACTTTTGAAGCCCTCTCGGGCAGTCCTGTATGCACTACTCTTTTTGGGCAGAGTACAAATTCTTCCATTCGGCACATAGCATGGGCAGAAGAAGCGGATGCTGTTATAGTCGCACCGGCTACTGCAAACATTATAGGTAAACTCGCAAACGGCATAGCAGATGATGCCATGAGTACATTTATGATGGCAGTTACGACGGTTAAAGTCTTATGTCCGGCTATGAATACTCACATGTATGAAAACAGAGCCGTTCAGAGAAATCTTGACAGACTCGAAGGCGATGGTTTTTTTATTCTGGAACCTGATGCCGGTGAACTTGCATGTGGGATCGTCGGTCCAGGGCGTCTTCCGGATCCTGAAAATATAATTGATCGGCTCAACTCCCTGCTGACGCCAAAGGATTTTTTCGGCAAAAAGGTACTGGTCACAGCTGGTCCCACAAGAGAACCCCTTGATCCTGTCAGGTTTATCAGCAACCCCTCCTCAGGTAAAATGGGCTTTGCAGTGGCAAAAGCAGCGGAGCAGAGAGGCGCAGAAGTTGTGCTGATCAGCGGCCCGGTAAGTCTGCCCGAACCTCCCGGAATCAGCACAATCAAAGTAAATACTGCCATGGAAATGGCAGATGCTGTTTTTCAGTATATGGATAAATCTGATATAATAATAAAAACAGCGGCTGTTTCTGATTACAGACCTGCCGATCCTGCTGATCATAAAATCAAAAAAGGTGCTGATACTATAACTCTTTCCATGCAGAAAACCGAGGATATACTAAAAAAACTCGGACAAAATAAACAAGATCGTATTCTCGTAGGCTTTGCCGCTGAAACAGAAAACCTTGAACAGTATGCACAGAAAAAACTTCGTGAAAAAAATCTTGATCTTATCGTCGGAAATATCGTAGGCTCATCATCATCAGGATTTCAGTCAGAAACCAACAAAGTGACTCTTTTTTTTAAGGATGGAACAGAAAAATCACTCCCTTTAATGGAAAAAGAAGAGGTTGCACACGCCATACTTCAAAACATCCTTCGCTTCACCAACCCTACCTGATTTTCGTTTTCAAATTTCGGCTACCGACTTAAAACGGGACAATCTGTAGGATAAGTTGCACTGCCCATCATTCTACCGGATTGGCAGCAATTGCCACTAATGGTGGGCGGTGCCCACCCTACACTCTAACTCTTTGATATTTCAAGGTGTCCCGCCTTACGTCGGGAGCAGCCTTGCGAGGTATAGACAGCTTTAATCTTGTTCAGGCTTTCCGGTAAACCTCCAGGACTCCCGTCTACAACTATAAATAATGCCTTGTTTCCCTTTATAATCGGTCCTGTTTTATTCAGTCCGAGAAGTTTGGCACCATTCAAAACAGAGGCTTTTAGCGTCTCTTCCAAAGAAAAACCCGCCTGCATAAACAGTTTTAATTCTTCAATAATAGAACTGCCATGATGCACGCCAGGGCTGCCTGAATCCGTACCCACCGCGACAGTAACGCCAAGTGCCTTTGCCATGGCAAGCTGCCTGAGCTGGTCTTCCAGGATTTTTTTTAAAATTGCAGCTTCAATGCTATCCTGATGAATTCTATCTTTGGACAGATGCTCTGCATAGGCTTTCATTGTACAGGCTGTAGGGACCCAGGTAATTTTTTTTTCAGCCATTAGAGCAAGATTTTTTTCTCCCATAAAAAAACCGTGTTCAATTGATGCGCAGCCAGCTTCAATCGCAATTTTTACAGGAAGCCTGCCATTAGCATGCGCCATAACTTTAAGACCCAATGATGATGCCGCATTTACAGTATTTTTTAAATCATTCAGATTAAACTGGGGCAGAGTCTCCTTGCCAAATTCTTTAAGACTGTTCAGGCCGGAATTAATAATTTTTACATGATCTATACTTTTATCCATATAAAGTATTTCCTCCGCAAGAGTTTTACCCTCTGATGGTGCTCTGCCCATAAATTTTCCATATCTTCCATGATTGTGCCATGCCTGCCCCGCTGTTTTCATCTCGACAATGCTGTTTTTTTTATCCTGTTGCTTTTTTTTATAGCGTAAAGCATATGCCCCGTAATCACCTCCATCCCTTACAGCAACCACGCCGGATAAAAACAACTGGCGCAAATGCGCTGAAATTACATGCTCCGCATCGGCAAATGTCGACTTGAGCTGCTTTTGCCTTATTTTTTGATCATGTGCACCGGACATACAAAGATGAACATGGCTGTCTATCAAGCCGGGAATAATAGTAAAAGCTGAAAAATCCGTAATGCCGTTCTGATCAACATTATAAAATTCTGCATCAGACAGGCTTTGGATTATACCGTTTTCAATTTTTATAATTACATTCCTGCGCGCTGGCGCTCCAGTCCCGTCAATCAGCCATCCTGCGCGCATTTTTATTTTTTCTGTTTTCATTTATTTTTAATTCGTTCCGAATAGATTCTAAACCCTGTTGATCATAGAAGCCATATACCCGGCTCCAAAACCATTATCAATATTTACAACAGCTACATTGGAGCTGCAACTGTTCAGCATTGCAAAAAGAGCCGTCAAACCACCCAAACTTACTCCATAACCTATACTGGTTGGCACTGCTATAACCGGCTTGTCCACCATTCCTGCCACAACGCTGGGCAAAGCCCCCTCCATTCCAGCAACCACAACAAGCACTGCGGCATTGCTGATTAATTCTTGATGCTTAAACAACCTGTGAATCCCAGCTACTCCCACATCATAAATATAATTAACCTCATTGCCCATGGCCTTTGCTGTAAGATAAGCTTCTTTTGCCACCGGAATATCCGAAGTGCCGGCTGAGATAACAAGAATTTTACCTTTTCCCAGTATAGGAATTTTATCATTTTTCCAGATTATCATTCCGGCATCATTATAAAATTTCGCCTCAGGAAACTGTGCGATAATCTTGTCGGCTTTATCCGGGGTTACCCTGGTTACAAGCAAAACGTGCTCCTGAACAAGCATCCGTTCCATGATCCCTGTTATATGTTCGGCTGTTTTCCCCTCGCCGAAGATAACTTCGGGAAATCCCTTCCGCAGGGAACGGTGATGGTCAATGTGAGCATATTCAATATCTTCCACAGATAATTTTTTTAGCTTTTCAGCCGCCTTTTCCACAGTTGTACTACCAGTTGAAACGGCTCTTAAAAGCGCGTTTAAAGATTCCATATTCATTATATATGTTCTCCGCAAGTGAATACTTTGATTTGCAGTTCAATATGAGATGTGATAATTAGGAACGAGGACAAAATAACTTCCTTAATTAAACTCAATTATATTCCTTTTTGTCAAGAATTTTGAAAATAATTTTTTATAACAACAATAAGCAGAAGGTACAGCATGATAGAACAACTTAACGTTATAATAAGTAAACTTGATAAAATAACAGGGTTGGAGAGCGGCCCTCTTCATACTACACTTAAAGCAATTATAGCCATAATTATTTCATATATTGCATGGCTTCTTTTAAAACAGATCCTTCATCATGTTGAAAAACGGTTAAAAAAATATGAAATTATCAGGATTAACGCACAGCTTTTTGTTATTGTACGCAAATTATTTTACTATGCTCTGATAATGATAACAGGCACTTACCTTATCAGACTTTTTAATATAGAGCTGATCGAAAACTTTTTTCTGGCTTTATTAATGATCCTGATGGCGTTTCCTTTAAATAATTTTTTAACTATTTCAATCAATTATCTTGAAAAACAGGTTGCAAGTAATACTGAAACAAAAATTGATGATATTCTATTTGATCTTCTAAAAAAATTTTCGAGTATTATATTTTTTGTAATTGTAATTATCATGGCCCTTGATGTTCTTGGTGTTAATATCATGCCGTTCATAGCAGGAGCAGGTGTTGCTGGTATTGCCATAGGTTTTGCCGCCAAGGATACCCTTTCAAATCTTATTGCAGGGATACTCCTTATTATTGATCGGCCTTTTGAAGTGGGTGACCGGATTGAGATCTGGAGCGCCCCCGCAGGAAGTGCCACCTGGGGTGATGTTATTGATGTGGGACTGCGCGCAACCAAAATAAAAACAACCGACAACATTATCATTATTATACCGAATAATGAGATAATGACGAGGGATATTGTAAATTATACCATAATCACCTCAAAAATTAGAGTCAGGATCAACGTGGGCGTAGCCTATGACTCGGATATTAAAAAAACAAGGAAAGTGCTGCTAATGGTGGCTGATGCTGTACCATGGGTTGCAAAAGAACCGGAACCTAAAGTAGTAGTGAGAAATTTCGGGGACTCTTCTGTAGATCTGCAGCTTCGAGTCTGGATAGATGACGCCAGAAAACGAATGGATACAATTTCTTATATTACGGATAAGATTAAAGATGCTTTCGAAGAACATGATATTGAAATACCATTCCCAAAGCGCGACATTACTATAATACACAAAAAGGGGGAGGAATAAATGACAAATGTAGCTATAATTCGTTGTGACAAAAATATGGATAGATGCCCTTTGACGAGCTGTTTTAAATGTCTGGCAGAAAAAAAAGAAGGCTTCGCAATTTATGACGATTGTACTTTATGCGGTGTTTTTACTTGTAGATGTCCCGGTGATATAACAATCAATTTATCAAAAATTCTCAAGGCCAAAGGGGCTGAGGCAATTCATTTTTGCACATGCACTTTTGCTAAAAAAACAGATGAAGGATGGGTTGCCAATGATGGCGGGTTTTGTAAAAATATTGATAAAATTATTGAGCGGGTAACACAAGAAACAGGTATCCCATGTATTAAAGGGACTGCCCATCTTCCCAAGGGTTAGGAACAAAATAACTTCCAGCAAAAAAATGGCGCATTATTATGATTTCTACAGTTAAACAGCAAGTAAGTATGGATGATGCAAAAGATAGGCTGATAAATTTTGCTATTAATCGTGATGATCTGAAAGATTTTCTGCAAATACTTCCGGATGAAAAAGAGATAAACCCCGTTAAAATAGAATATGAAGCACAGATATTAAAAATTATCAGTGTTGGATGGGGAATATCCTTGTTTCTTCCCGAGAGTTCACAAAAAAACGAACTGACCGAATCTTTCTGGAATGCTGTTAATGAATTTTCAGTTAGTATATCTATGGCCGCATCTTCTATAGCAGGGAAAGAAATAGATTATTTTAGTATCCTGAAAGATCGCCTTGATCAATATGTTGCCGTTTCAGGCAGATCCAAAGGAGCCGATATAGAGCCGATATCTATAATCCCCCCTGAATTTGCAAGGATTTGCGGAAATAAAGATAATATTCATGTAATAATGATAGGCAACAGAATTTTCAGTTCTGTTATCGGTGGAGTAAAGGAATATATTCTGTCGGTTGAAATTAAAAATGGAAAAAACAGATGAAATTTATAGCAGATCTGCACATCCATTCAAAATTTGCCATGGCCACCGCTAAAAATCTTGATCTTGAAAATCTGTATATTGCTGCCCAGTTAAAAGGTATTCAGGTTTTGGCAACCGGAGACGCCACCCATCCCGGCTGGATGGCTGAACTTAAAGAAAAGCTGGTTCCTGCTGAAAAAGGGCTTTTCAAGTTAAAAGCTGATATAGCTGAAATGTGCGATCAGCAGGTTCCAGCAGCCTGCCGGGGCATGGTTCGTTTTATTCTGGAATCCGAAATAAGTTCTATTTATAAAAAAAACGGACGAACCCGTAAAATTCATAATCTGGTTTTTCTGCCGGATTTTGCTGCAGCCGACAGATTTAACGCCCGCCTGGACAAAATAGGCAATATAAAATCAGACGGCAGACCGATCCTGGGACTTGATGCGCGGAATCTGCTTGAAATCCTTTTGGAAACCACAGGTGACGGATTTATGATTCCGGCTCATATCTGGACGCCCTGGTTTTCTCTTTTTGGTTCTAAATCCGGTTTTGATACGATTGCGGAATGTTTTGAAGATCTCTCTTCAAACATATTTGCCGTTGAAACAGGTCTTTCTTCAGATCCTTTAATGAACTGGAGAATTAAAGACCTTGATGGATTGACTCTTGTGTCGAATTCCGATGCGCATTCTCCCATGAAGCTGGGCAGAGAGGCCAACCTGTTTGATACGGATTTAAGCTTTGCAGCCATAAAAACCGCGTTGAAATCAGGAGATCCTGAATCATTTTTAGGAACATTTGAATTCTACCCTGAAGAAGGGAAATACTATCTTGATGGTCACCGTAAATGTGGTATATCTTTTCACCCTCAGGAGACTATTGCTGCCGGCGGAATTTGTCCGGTCTGCAAAAAGCCGTTAACCCTGGGAGTTCTATACAGGACAAATGAGCTTGCCGGACGTGCCAAAGGTGAAAAGCCTGCCCTCACACATCCTTTTTACAGCCTTGCGCCTCTGGTTAATATCCTTTCCGAAATATTCCGCGTAGGGCCTGCAACAAAAAAAGTAGCGAAATATTACAATTCCGCGCTGGCTCAATTGGGCAGTGAATTTTCCATCCTCCATAGCTTAAAAATTACGGATATTGAAAAAGCCGGTATCCCCATTCTGGGAGAGGCTGTCAGACGTATGCGGGCCAAAGAAATACAGCTTATTCCGGGATATGACGGAGAATACGGAGTTATCAAACTTTTTAATAATATGGAGCGTGAGGAACTATTTGGCCAAAAAACCATGTTCAGCATCCCTGATGTCATAAAAACAAATAAGGTCAAAAAAAAATTACCACTTAAAATGGTACGAAAAAAAAGAACTATTCCTGTTAAAAAAAATAGAATTAAAGATTCAAAGAACCTCCAGACTTATAATATTTCAGGGGAGCTTAACAAGGAACAGCAAAAAGCGGTTCTGCATGAAAGCTGCCCCATTATGATTGTGGCAGGTCCTGGTACAGGCAAAACACGAACACTTACCAGCAGGATAGCTCACCTTGTAAATAAAAAGAATGCGTTGTCTGAAAATATTCTGGCAGTTACCTTTACCATTAAAGCTGCCGAAGAGATGAGGGGCAGACTATTGGCGCTTCTTGGCGATAAATGCAGCCTTCCCGTTTGCACAACTTTCCACTCTCTTTGTTATTCTATTTTAAATGACCAGGCCGACAGCAGTAATGTTTATATCACCAGCGAGCGCGACAGAAATTATATCATCAGAATGGCTATAAGCCGTGTAGAGCGGCGTTCAGGCCGGCTCTCTCAAAGTCAAAATAATAAAATACTCAGCACGATTATATCCGCCAAACAGCAGTTACTCGGACCGGAAGATAATGCCGAACTCCGTAAACTTATTGATAAAAAAAATATAATCGAATTTACCGCAATCTATAAAGAATATCAGCAGATCATGGAGATGCTCTCTTTATTCGATTACGAGGATCTTATTTTTCGGACAGCCCTGCTTTTCCGGAATAATCAGGATCTGCTTGAAAAATACCGCAACAGATTTAAGTATATCTTTGTGGATGAATATCAAGATGTTAATTATGGGCAGTACCGGATAATAAGGGCGCTTTCACCTCCGGGAAAAGATCTGTGCGTGATCGGCGACCCTGATCAGTCTATTTACGGATTCAGGGGATCAGATAAAAAATATTTTCACAACTTTGTTACAGATTATCCGGATGCTGCGATTATTAAACTTACCAGAAACTACCGTTCTGTTCAGACTATTCTTGATGCTTCATACCAGGCCCTCTCACGAAAGGATGAAACATCTGAGGATTTTAGAATTTATTCTGAAATTAAGGGTAAAAAAACTATCGGAATCATAGAAACAGGATCGGAAAAGGCCGAAGCAGTGGCAGTAGGCCGGAGAATTGAACTATTGATCGGAGGAATCGGATTTCACAGCATTGATTTTAATAAAATAGATTCTGCCTGTGAAGATTCAGCAAGAAGTTTTTCTGATTTTGCGGTGCTGTACAGAACAAACAATCAGGGCCTGATTATTGCGAACCAGCTTGAGGCAGCCGGCATTCCATGTCAGGTTGCAAGCAGAGAGAGACTCTATGACCATAAAACCATTGCAGAACTTCTTTCTTACTTAAAAATTATGGAAAAACAGGGTACTTTTGTCGATTTAGACCGAATATTTCAAGCATGTGCTCCCGGCATAGGTGCAAAAACTCTGGAAATATTAACTGAATGGAGCATGACCAACAGTTTGACACTGCCCGATTTACTTTATAATCTTCGCCGATTTCCTGTAAAGGGAATACAGAAAAAGCAGCAGAAGCTGCTTGCTTCTTTTCTCATGAGCCTGGAAGACCTTGAAAAAGGTTTAAAAGGGATGGCTGTTGCAAAAAAGCTGGAATATATACTCAATCATACCAGTATAGCTGATTCCATACTTGATGATTCCGATGCGGAAGATAAGGTCATGGAGGTTATATCGTTTGCAAAAGAGTTTACGAACGATTCAAGAAAATTTTTGGTTGAAACAGCCATAGGGTCAGATACGGATCTTTACAAAGAGCACACTGAAAAAGTCTCACTTATGACCCTGCATGCAGCCAAGGGACTCGAATTCCCGGTTGTTTTCATTACAGGATGTGAAGACGGACTCATACCTTATAAAAAATCAAAAAAACATACTCCTGATATAGAAGAGGAAAACAGGCTCTTTTTTGTCGGTATGACCCGTGCGAAAGAGATGCTTTTCCTCACATACGCAAATAAACGCCGCATTTTCGGCAAAATGACCACCCGCAAACTTTCCCCCTTTGTAAAGGATATTGAAGAAGCTTTACAGGATCGTGAAAAACAGGCCAGACGGAAGCAACGCGGACGTAAGCAGATGCAATTATTTTGAAGCATCTTTACTTTAAACAATAAGGAACGAAAAATATGGAAGAAAAACTTGTTAACACTGTGACGCTGAAGAACAATATGAAACTGAATTTCTATGATGCTTCCAAAAAAATCGCTAAAGGGCGTTATTACGTATCCCTGATTATAAGAATGGATGTTACCGTTAAACCGGAAATGTTCCCTGCTGAAGAAACACCTGGTGACAAAATACCTGATAAAATAAAAGGAGCAACTTACGGTGAAATTATCGAAGCCATAGGGGATATGGTAGTCTTTGAAAAGAAAAGGGAAAGAAATTTTATAAGCACAACAGATAAGGATGATATTTTCAAGGAAATGTGCGATTCTGTACTCACTCACACATCCCTCTATTATTCCAGAGAAGATTTTCCTCAAAAATTTATTCTCAGTCAATATAGAGAACAGATTAAGGAACTGCAATGGAAAAATTTACAAAAAAAAGAAACGGGGACGCAATAACTTCAATTTCAAACCTTTCTGGCATATTTACCGGCAACAATTAGAAGCCAAACCATTATCTGTATTTTGCACTGATTGAGAGCATGCTTTCCTATCCAAGTACATTATCCAAGCGTGTTGCCGATTGGAGTTGAGGACTTACTATAGGATATATTTTTAACCTGGAGGTCACTCAAAAAATTGGCTTGTGGAATTACCGGTAAACTATGCACAAAATTAGCAGGAATTTGATAATTTTTGATCTTTTCAAACAAAATTTAGATTATTTTCTTCTCGCCATTAATTAATAATGAAGTATCGTGTTCCCCGAATTTTGAACGTTTAAAATTTGAGTTGCAAACATCTGGTTTCGACCAACAATACGGGAAGATTTAAGTTTCCCTTTCTGAACATACTGATACTCGATGTTCAAGTTTTTGAAGATGAATTTGCAAAGACTCAGCAAGGATAGTTTTTGAACGATAGAGAATGAGTCGGTTCCAATCTCCCCATGGCTCTTCCACTCATATGTTTTCCAGATGGCATAAGTCGCGCGGCTTCGGGGGACGTTGGTAGTTTAGTTAGTTTACCCAATCAACTGAATTCCTTTGCCCGAAAGTCTTTGCGATTGATTAGGAGTAAGGGGGACGTCCTTAAATACTCAAATAACTCAATCGTCCAGATGACAACCGGCTTCTTTCGCTATCTTCTCTCCTCTTTTTACTGCGTAGCCCACCGCTGCAAGTGTCATGTCAAGTCTTTTTGACAAATCCGCCATTGGAATCATAAGCTCAATCGCGCACCAATAACAGAGTAAATCCCTGGCCCGAACCCTGTTTCTTTGCCGTCCTCTTCCGGTTATATAATCCTTCTCCAAATCGAATAGTGAAGAAACTCTCTTAGCAACCTTTTCAAAATTAAGGAGGAAACTTACGGGACATCGTGCAGAACGTACACAAAATCAAGCATGGCAGTTTCCCCGATCATTCCCTTCGACGCTTCATCTTCTACGCCCATACCTCACGCAAATCTATCTTTAACCCTTCAAGAGCCCTGCTTTCAAGAGCGTCACTTTCAGTCAGATATTCCGGCTTGCCATATTTTACTCCCTCAAGGTGGTAGACCATGACATACTTTGCATCAGGATTAACAATCCAATATTCTTTGACGCCATGCTTTTCATAAAGCAACAGTTTTTCGGTCTGATCTTTATAGGATGTAGAGGGGGACAATATCTCGACCGTAATATCCGGCGCGCCAAGACATCCCCGTTTATCAAGCTTATTCTGGTCACATACTACAAGAATATCCGGCTGCACAACGGTTTCTATCTCTTCATCGGACTCATCTTCAGTTTCTACAAGTCGCACATCAAAAGGAGCCGCAAAAGCCTTACATTGTTTATCCTTTAGAAAATCATACAATATACCTGATAATTTAAAAGAAATGCCCTGATGTTCAGTACTCGGCGCAGGAGACATATCATAGGCCACGCCTTCTATTATCTCCCATCTCTCATCATCAGGCCAGGAAAGATAATCTGCATAACTGAATTTTTCATCTGATTTTTCATTTAACTTTTCAGCTAATGGGACCATTTTTTCACCTCACAGGGCAGAATTAATGACAGCGTTAAAAGAAGAAGGGAGAAAATTAATACTATTGGATGTGTGTGTTTTGAGTTTTTTACTGTCACAACAACCCCCGATAAAACCCGATTGTCATTTTGATAGCAGGAACTTATAAATTTTATTATAGCTTATAGACCGATTTCCCCTGGAACGTCAAGAAGTTTACCCATGCCCTTCTAATTCCCATAGAGGGGATTTTGATATTTATGGCGTAATAAAAAAATGCGTGTGTCAAAGGGGGACAGGGTTGAATTGAGGGGCAATTTAGGGGACGTCCATTGAAATATCATTTGATTTATTACAACAGTTTTAATCCTGCTTCTGCGACTGTTTTTTGCCCTCGCATGGCTGATTGGCTTATAGTGGGCTGAGCTAAATTTAGTTTCTTTGCCAGATCTACGGTCGTCATCCCTAATTCCCGCGTCCCCCAGTAACAAAGTAGATCCCTTGCTTTCACGGCTTGCTTATATTTACCACGAGCTAAAACATCCCCCGGCTTAATCTTCAGCAAAAGAGCCACCTGCTTAACCAGCCAGTCAAAATCGTACCCCTTAGCCTCAATCTCGTACTTGCGCTCAAAATTCTCCTGAGATTCCCTTAATACCTTTTCGACAAAATCTCCATCACCCAGGATGCGCTCATCACCCTTCATCCGGGCAGCATTCTTTCGTAATGATTTAACCACTGACCAACCACCAGCGCTACGAATCAAACCACCTCCTGTCAAATCAGGTCTTCGTCCATCAGCAATTCCCTTTTTGAGATACTTCCGGTAACGCCGACGGGCAATTGAATATTTGTTGTCATAAAACTTCAGGATGTAATTCGTATCCTGCCAGTCATACTTGTTTTTGCCCATCAGTACGCTATGACCGCAATAAGGATACGTATCCAGTTTCTTTAAATCTGATACAAGTTTCGCCCTAAGGGGATTCAGGTGAATGTAGCGCACCAACTCTAATAAATATTGATCCTCCTGGCACAGAATTGATTTATAACGATTTTGAAATAGCTTACCATGTCGTCGATGACGATGGTTAAAACTGACCGCGTATCCGGTCAACAGCCGCCGCATTACTGTGGCTATCGGCACGACTCCGGTTCGCAACAACAGATGCAGGTGGTTAGGTATTAAAGCCCATGCAAAACAAGAGGTTTTAGTTTCGATTAAAATAACGCCAAGTCTTTTTAAAAAATTATTACGGTCGCTGTCATCATAAAATAGCTTTCGACGTTCGATCCCTCGTAATATTATATGATGTAAAGCCCCGTGGGCGTCTATGCGAGCTTTTCTTGGCATAAAAATTCTATAACTTAATTTTATTCGGTTGTTAATCAATATTCCAATGGACGTCCCCTATGCCTTATTTCAAAACATACTTTCGGTTCTTGTGGTAGATTTTCTGCTCGAATAGATATCTTTTATCTGCTCTTCAATGGTTCTATCATCCTCCCATGTTCCACATATAGAGAGAAAATCATCAGTTGCGTATCTTTCATCCAGACCGGATGTGATAATTTCCTGTTTAAAAAAATGTACAACTTTAGCTAATTTTTTTTGAACAGGTTGAGACAGGCCTTGTACCTCTTTTAAAATTGTTTCTTCATATATTGTCTTTGTCTGCATGATAAGCCTCCTGTAAATTCTTTATTCTTGTACTATAAGCATGCTTCCTTTA
>JAGGWL010000280.1 GCA_021157555.1 Deltaproteobacteria bacterium
AAAAAAACCTGAATAGCACTGGATGCTTCCGCTTTAGAAATATTCGCTTCCGTTTTTAATGCGGTGATAAGCTCCAATTTGTTCATTTATCCTCCTTCGTATAAAAATTTTATACATTCCCATGCTGAAGCATGGGAACAAAAAAAATCTGAAAATTTTATTAAATATAACCAGCATGCCCTGTCGGGCACAACAAAACATGAAAAATTCACCGCAGAGTACACAGAGAAAAAAATAAAAACATCTACCTTGTCTCTGTTTTTTTCTCATTCCAATGCTCCAGCGTGGGAATGCATACCATATGGGTTCCCACGCTGGAGCATGGGAACCAGGTAACAGAAAATGAAAGATTGTAGAGACAAGGCATGCCTTGTCTCTACAATCTTTAGGCACTTTCATATAAAAAAGCTAAATACCACAAAAAAACCTAAGCTATTTCAGAAAGCTTCTCAATATCTTCTTCACTAATCTCTACGCCTGCTGATTGCCCAAGAGTATCAATATTAACCACAACTCTTCCTTTTCCCTTGTAGCGAAGAAAAATACCTGTTAATCCGGCAAAATGTCCTTCCATAACAACCACCTTCTCCCCTTTGCGGATAATATTGCCTGTAACAACTGTAGTATCAAGATTGGTCATAATCCTAAGTGACTCAATATTGTTATCCGGCACAAAAACAGGGCCTTTTCTATTGCCCAGCATACTAACAACTCCGATTGTTTTTAAAATCTCAAGATGTTCAACTGGATTAAGGTTGGTCTTCACAAAAAGATATCCAGGAAAAAGAGGGACATTGAGCATGACTTTTCTGTCGCGCCGTTTGCTTTTTACCCTTATTTTAGGCAAAAATATTTCAAATGCCTTTTTTTCCAGTCCTTCAAAAACAACATCCTCAAACCGGCTCCTTGTATGCAGGGAATACCACGAATAAACAAGTTTACTTTGCTTCATATCCTCTATTTTCTTTTAAATACATTTTTGCCTCTTTCCCCCATAATACCACTCTTCCCTATACCTCCAAGGCCATAAAGATCAAACATTAACGCATACTCCAGATCGCCGTCATCATCAGTAAAGCCAAAATGAACTGCCCAGCATTGTGAAGTGTACATAAAACCCAGGCCTGATTTAATATCTTCCTGATCCTTCAGGTTTTGCTCATTTTCCAGATATACAGAAAATCTGTCGGATAAATTTATATAAAAATTTATATAAAAAGATTCGCTGTAATCTTGTGAATACCTGTATTCACAAAATAGCGAATCACCGCGAATATCAGATATATTTGTATCTATATTAAATGACTCAAAAGCCCCATCATAGGGAGACAATTCCGAGTCAGCCTGGATTGATAAATATTTATCCGGATTGAACTCAAGTTCTGCGTATATCGGCGAAAACGGACGTCTATTCTCTCCATTGGCCCACCTTGCTGAATCATCCTCCCGCTCCTCATCAATGTCAAAGCTCTGCTCTAATTTAAACCTGCAAAACTGACTATAAGTATATTCCTGCGGCAGACTATCTTCCTGATTGTTAATAATTTTTCTTAATATTTTTGATTTGGAAGTAAAGGTATTAGTTATTGAATATGTTAAAAGATTCTTTCTTTTTATCCGGTCAATGTAATCCAGATCAGGATATTTTTCCTGAGATTTGTCGGGGATATAGTCATAAACGATTTGCGGCCTGATCGTATGCTGTATCTTTTCTATGGTTTCTCCGTTAATCTGAAAAGTATTATATAATTCTGTAGAAAGATCAAGCTTGATATCATAAAGCTCTCTGAATTGTTGATTATTTTTATATTTTTCCGTATTATTATCTACAAACTTGCCGATATTCCAATATGTTTCCCTGACTCCTGCTGACGGCTCAAAAGAGAACAAATTTTTATATCTGTAAGGCAAATACAATCTGGGATGCACATCACCCCTGTGTCCATTGGTTCCGTCTTCACTGTAAAAATAGGAATACTGGGAATCAAGGTTCCAATAAAACGGAGAATCTGATATCTGCTGTTTGGATGCATCAAAGCCGACAAATGGAAGTCTCTGGAGTGTCGTATCAGTTTCATGGCTGCGCCTTACTACCACATCATCATACCATAGGAATTCGGTATCAAGATTATATCTGGCCCAGCGTTTATTCAAATTCAACTTGTTAACTCTTACAGGATCATCATAATCATCCAGCTCCCTGCTGAAATTCCTGTTAAAATATCTTTCTGTTTTGTTAAATCCTGTATAGCCATCCTCAAATTCATGTAAATAATCCTGATCACTTACAATGTCCAGATCAAGCTTCCCCAAAAAACCAAACGGCATCTCCTGATCCAGTTTCCCCCTGAACCAGTAACGGTCGGAATTTTTGCGCAGGATATCTTCACCGTCATCATCATATCCCCAATCGTCACTTGAATTATTTTTTCCGTCATCTATTTTCTTGTCATCCAGAAAATTATACATAAAAGTCCCTCTGGATGTATCACTAAGTGCATAACGATATTCAAGACCGAATTTATTTCCACGCTTACTCATATACTGATTATAAAAGGTGGCATCGGAATTTTCGTTAATAGCCCAGAAAAAGGGCTGCGTATATTCCATTCCTTTTCGATCTGAAGATCCAATTGCAGGAGTTAGAAGACCGGAATTGCGTTTACTTTGAGCAGGGAAAAAGAAAAAAGGGGTATATAAAACAGGGACTTTTTTGGCCCATAAGGTCGCATGCTTAACAGTTCCACAGCCCTCAATAGTCACTTTCAAATCTTTACCCGTTATTTTCCATGCTGGCGCATCACCATCACAGGTTGTTATTGACGCTGTATCAATCCTGTAAGATTCTTCACCGGTTTTTTCTATTTTATCACCTGTTATATGGAAATTATTATCTGTCAAAAATATGGAGCCACTTGTTAATGTGCCGGTTTCGGTTTTCAGGTTCATTTCCATACTATTGCCCGTTAACCTGTTTTTACCTGAACTCATAGTTACATGACCCGCTGCATATGCTATCATATTCCTATGGTCAAAACGGACTTTATCGGCTGTCAATTTTCTACCGGTTTTGCTTATCACAACTTTACCTTCTGCAAAATACTGATCTGTTTTTTCATCATAATTTATCGTGTCTGCATCAATTTGCCATGGTTCATCAGGATTGTCCTTTAATGACGATCCTGAAGTATTTGCAAGAGAGATAGAGGACAAAACAAATATAAAAATAAAGCCGATGCAACAGGCCATGCTGTCCGGATTGATACTGTTTTTAAATATGTTCAATTGTTTTTTTTCAAGGAATAATTATATTAATTAATAAAAAATCTTAACAAGGAATAATAGAATGACAATTAATTCAAAAAAAAACTTTACCGCAAACCACAATTCAAATTTAAAACCGGATATTACAATTCAGCAAGAGATTACAAAATTAATAAACAACGACCGTCTTCCATGCAAAGCAGCCTTTAAAATTGCAGAAAAACTTGGAATTTCTGCGGAGCAGGTGGGGAACACAGCCGATATCCTGAACTATAGACTAATCGGATGCCAGCTTGGTCTATTCGGTTATAAAACAAAAAAGAATAAAGCAACACCGGAAGGTTCCACAGACGATAATCTGCCAAAAGGTTTAAAAAAAGCTATTACAAATAGACTTGTTAACAAAAAATTAAAGTGCAAAGATTGCTGGGATATAGCTTCAAGATTTAAAATATCCAGAATTACAGCAGGACGACTCTGCAACTCTATGAATATTAAAATCACGGAATGCCAACTGGGGGCATTTTAATTCAACCGGTACCGCAAAAAGGATTGTAACGTCTTTCCTGACCTATTGTTGTCATTCCCATGTGGCCAGGATAGACTTTTACATCATCTTCCAGCACAAACAGCTTATTACGGATACTGGCAATAAGTGTTTCATGACTTCCTCCAGGAAAATCGGTTCGCCCGATTGATCCTGCAAAAAGAGTATCTCCAACAAACACACATCCATCTGAATAAATGGATATGCCGCCTGGTGAATGGCCGGGGGTATGGATAATCTTGAAGGTAATATTGCCGAAAGAAACAGTATCGCCATCCTCCACAGTTCTGTCAGGAGGTGGAGAATTGTCAGAAGTAAGCCCCCATGCGGCGGCATTTTCTGCAAGATCAGCCAGCATTGGAGCGTCAAGGGGATGAATCAGTATGTCAGCGCCTGTGGCCTCCTTTAATCTTTTATTTGCTCCCACATGATCAAAATGCCCATGGGTATTTATAATATATTTTACTTTAAGTTTGGATTCCGCCAGAGAAAGAAGAATAATATCTGCTTCAGCCCCAGGGTCTATAACAACCGCTTCTCCGGTTTCTTCACAGCCTACAATATAACAGTTTGCCATAATAGGCCCTACAGTCAAATTTTTAATCAGCAAAATGTCCTCCTTTTATTTTATTTTCGTGTGCCTTACGTATGCTGTCCAAAATTCCGTTTATAAATGCCCCGCTTTCTTCGGTGCCGAATTTTTTTCCAATATCCACTGCTTCATTGATAGATACTTTAGCAGGAATATCATCACAATAAAGCAGTTCATATATCGCAATTCTCACAATATTTCTGTCTACGCAGGACATACGACTAATTTTCCAGTTGCTTGAAAATTGTTTGATTACAGAGTCAATTTCCGAACCGAATTGCTCAAGCCCCTTAATAATTCTTTCAAAAAAAGGACGGGCATTATTTGAGACATTAAAATGTCTGGGGAAAAGCTCTATACAATCATTTGAGCTGCAACAACTCATATCCTTATAAAAAAGAGCCTGCATTGCAAGCTCTCGCGACCTGCGTCTCACAGACATATCTATTCCTGATCAAGAACATCAATAAGATTGGCCATCTCCACCGCAACTATAGCAGACTCCCATCCTTTATTGCCAGCCTTTGTTCCTGCCCGCTCTATAGCCTGTTCGATAGTATCTGTTGTCAATATCCCAAGTATAACAGGGATATTATGCTGTAAACTCACATTTGCAATGCCCTTGGTTGCTTCCGAGCTAACATAGTCAAAATGCGGAGTCGCACCCCTGATTATCGCACCAAGACAGATCACTGCATTATATTTTCCTTTTTGGGCCATCTTCTGTGAAAGAAGAGGAATCTCAAAAGCCCCTGGAACTTTTACAACATCTATATCATTTTCAGCAGCGCCTGAACGTATCAGGGCATCAAGAGCACCCTCAAGTAATCTGTCAGAAATAAAATTATTAAAACGGCTTACTACAATCCCAAATTTTTTCCCATCTGCCTGCAGTTTACCTTCAATTATATTAGCCATCTATATTCCCCTTATTTTTTGCAACTCATATTAAGCATGTGACCCATTTTAAGCTTCTTGCACTCAAGGTACCCTCTGTTATATTCATTAGGTTCGACTTCGATGCCTATCTGCTCTACAACACTTAATCCGTAGCCTTCCAAGCCTATCATCTTCTTGGGATTATTTGTCAACAGCCTCATCTTTTTTACACCGAGACTGACCAGTATCTGAGCTCCGATTCCATAATCCCTGAGATCATCCTTAAATCCAAGCTTCAAGTTCGCCTCTACAGTATCAAAACCTTGTTTCTGCTGGAGTTCATAAGCCTTTAGTTTATTAACCAGACCGATCCCCCTGCCCTCCTGCCTTAAATAAAGCAGAACACCAGAGCCCTCCTTGTCTATTATTTCCATGGCCTTGTGAAGCTGGTCGCCACAGTCACATCTACAGGAACCGAAAATATCGCCTGTCATACATTCGGAGTGAACACGAACCAGGGTAGGTTTTTCAGGATCAATCTTTCCCTTTACAAGCGCTATATGAAGCAGATTATCAACCATATTTTCATATGCAATAATTCGAAATTCACCTCCATAGCTGGTAGGTATGGTCGTTTCAGCAGATATTTTAACAAATGATTCGGTCTGCATGCGGTATTCCACAAGATCTGCAACAGTACAAATACCTATTCCATGCTCTTCACTGAACTTTTCCAGTTGCGGCATTCTCGACATTGTCCCATCATTATTCATGATCTCGCAAATCACTCCCGCAGGCTTTAACCCGGCAAGGCGCGCCAGATCTACAGAACCTTCCGTTTGTCCCACGCGTACCATAACGCCGCCATTTCTGGCCCTTAATGGAAAAATATGGCCAGGTCTTACAAGATCGCCTGGCCCTGCACCATCCGCTACAGCGGCAAGAATTGTGGTTGCTCTATCTGCAGCCGATATACCGGTGGTTACTCCGCATTTTGCCTCAATCGAAACAGTAAAACCTGTTTCAAACTGTGAAGTGTTATTATCAACCATCATCGGCAGGTTTAATGTTTTCAGCATTTCTCCTGTCATGGAAAGACAGATTAAACCGCGTCCATACCTGGCCATAAAATTAATTGCTTCAGGCGTAACTGCCTCTGCTGCCATGGTAATATCACCCTCATTTTCACGATCTTCATCATCTACAAGGATCACCATATGCCCGGCACGTACTTCTTCAATCGCCTCTTTTATTGTTATTAACGGCATTTTTCTTAAATATCTCCTGCTACCGAATTGTTTTAGTTTAAGTTTAAGTGTTAAGTTTTAAAAAAACCCTGCTTTTGCCAAAAACTGCATATCTATTGATGAACCGGCTGCTTTCTTTTCAGCGCTGGTACTTTTAGTCATAAAACGTTCCACATATTTTCCCAGCATGTCTGTTTCAATATTAACGATATCGCCTGTTTTTTTGAAACCTATTGTTGTAAGCTTTGCCGTGTGTGGAATAATAGTAATTTCAAAACTCTTTTTTGTACAATTATTAATGGTCAGACTGACACCATCAAGAGCAACCGAGCCCTTCTTGATCATGTAACGAGTTAGAACTTCAGGAGCTTCAATGGTAATGATAATTGCATTGTCAAGAGTTTTGCTGCTGATTATTTTTCCTGTCCCGTCAATATGACCGGAAACGAGATGCCCATCCAGGCGATCAGATAAACGAAGCGCACATTCCAGATTAACACGATCTCCGACCTTTGCCATGCTGAAATTTGTAACTGCGTATGTTTCCGGAGACATGTCCATTTTAAAAATACGCCCGTTAATTTCAACAGCAGTAAGGCATACTCCGTTTACGGCAATACTATCCCCTACTTTGGCCTCATCAAGGGAAAGACCGGCATCAATTGTCATTTTAATACTGCTGCCCGATTTTTGAATTCCCTTTATTTTCCCAAGCGCCTCTATTATTCCTGTGAACATAAGTAACCTTCCACCATAACATCATCATCAAACTGCCGCACCCGAATATCTGTAATTGGTATGGAATCCTTCATCAAGGCAGGGCCTGGCCCCTTGCACACCGGCACTCCATCATTTCCGCCAAAAATTTTAGGTCCATAAAAAAAATATATTTTATCGACTATCCCGGCTCTGAAAGCAGATGCATTCACCCTGCTGCCTCCCTCTATCAGGAGGCTTGTAATTCCAATATTGCCCAGATAAGATATTAATTGACAAAGATCTATCAACCCATCTTTAACAGGCACTTCTATTACCCTGGCTCCCTTTTTCTCAATCCTCTCTTTTTTCTTTTTTGAAACAGAATCTCCTGTAATAATTATAGTGTCGGCAGTGGAATCAAGCTGAAATATTTTAGCATTTTCAGGAACTGAAAGTCTGGTATCAAGTATTATCCTTACAGGATCCAAAGTTTTTTCACCTTCGATCCTGGTTGTCAAACTAGGATCGTCCTGTTTAACAGTTTCGACACCTACCATTATTGCATCACAGGCATGACGAAGACCGTGCACGAATTTCCTTGATGCAGGGCAGGTTATCCACTTTGAATCGGATGTTCCGGTAGCTATACAGCCATCTAAAGTCATCGCACATTTTGCGATCACAAAGGGACGCTTTGTAATAATATATTTATTAAAGACCTCATTCAGCTTTTTGACCTCATCTTCACAAATACCGACGTCCACTTCTATTCCGTTCTGTTGTAAAAATGTGATGCCGCCGCCTTCAACATCCGGATTAGGATCTCTTGCAGCAACAACTACTCTTTTTATACCTGCTTTAATTATACTCTCAGTACATGGCGGAGTACGACCAGTGTGGTTGCAAGGCTCCAGAGTAACATAAAGGGTTGCACCTTTGGCTGATAACCCTGCATCCCGTATCGCATGAATTTCAGCATGCGCCCCGCCTGCTGCCTTGTGGTATCCCATTCCCGTTACCGTACCATCACTGACAATAGCAGCACCAACCATAGGATTTGGGGATGTAAAACCTTTTCCCCTTTCAGCCATCCCAATGGCCATTTTCATAAAGTATGTGTCATCCATAAATAAATTACGCCTCAGGCTTTCTTACTACTCAATAAATTTTTAAGTTCCGAAACAAAATCATTTACATCCTTAAATTCTCTGTAAACTGATGCAAATCTGACATAGGCAACAGGATCAAGATTATGCAGCCTGCCCATTATTTTTTCCCCGATAATTGCGGCAGACACCTCTTTTTCACCAATCTCCCTGAGGTCATGTTCCACTTCAGAAACAAACTCATCAATCAGGTTCATGCTTATCTCACGCTTTTCACAGGCTTTTTTTATACCCGACCGAATTTTGTCTCCGGAAAAAATCTCACGGCGCCCGTCCTTTTTTACTATCATTAAGGACGACTGTTCAATATGCTCATAGGTTGTAAATCGTCTCCGGCATGCAATGCATTCCCTTCGCCGGCGTGTTACTTCACCATCCTTGCTCAATCTGGAATCTATAACCTTGTTATTAATTTCTTTACAAAATGGACACTTCATAAACTTTATTCCAGTTTTTTAAAAACAGACCTGTATCATCTCAACTCCGGCCTCTTTTAACATCTCTTCCGATATGGCATCAGCATATCCATCATGAAAATAAATTTTGGTTATACCGGCATTAATTATCATTTTGGCACATATTGAACATGGACGATTTGTACAAAAAAGAGTAGCGCCCTTAATAGAAACGCCATGAAGAGCAGCCTGAATAATAGAATTCTGCTCGGCATGTATGCCTCGGCAAAGTTCATGCCTTTCACCGGATGGCACGTTTAACTTCTCCCTTAAACATCCGGTTTCGGAGCAATGGCGAATTCCTGAAGGTGCGCCATTGTAGCCGGTTGCCAGAATCCTTTTATTTTTCACAAGTACTGCGCCGACTGAACGTCTGAGGCAGGTGGAACGTTTTGCCACAAGAAAAGCAATGTCCATAAAATATTTTTCCCATGACGGACGATCCTCAACTTTAGGCATAACACCTTTTAATCCATCTTTAATCATTGTAAAGCGGAAACCCGTCACACAACTCACGGACACTTTTTTTTGTGTTTTTCACAAGATTATCATCCATAAAATTTTTCAAAATTTTGACAATCATTGCGGCAATAACCTCCATTTCCGGTTCCTTCATGCCTCGTGTCGTCACAGCAGGTGTGCCTATACGAATTCCGCTTGTTACAAACGGACTGCGCTTTTCAAATGGGATCGAATTCTTGTTTACGGTTATTCCGGCGAGACCCAGCACTCTTTCCGCATCTTTCCCCGTAATATCAAGGTTTCTTAAATCCACAAGAATCATATGATTATCAGTGCCGCCTGAAACCAGGTTGATACCCTCTTTCATCAGGCATTCGGCAAGAATTTTGGCATTATTAACAATATTCTGCTGATAGACTGTAAATGATTCCAATAAAGCCTCTTGAAAAGCTACTGCCTTGGCAGCTATAATATGCATAAGCGGTCCGCCCTGTATCCCTGGAAAGACCATGCTGTTTAACCTGACCCCATAATCCTGTTTAGCAAGAATCAACCCACCGCGCGGACCCCTTAATGTCTTGTGGGTCGTTGATGTTACAATATTTGCATAGGGTATCGGTGAAGGATGACAACCTGCGGCAACAAGACCGGCAATATGAGCCATATCGACCATCAAACAGGAACCGGATGCTTCTGCGATCTCGGCAAATACTTTAAAGTCTATTATCCGAGGATAGGCGCTTGCGCCGGCAACAATCATTTTTGGCCGGCTTTTTTTAGCAATTTCGGCAACAGTATCGTAGTCGATTCTGCCAGTCTCCCTATCTACCCCATAATGAATAAAATTAAAAAACTTTCCTGAAAAACTGGCCGCGCTTCCATGGGTGAGGTGACCACCATGCGATAAATCCATTCCAAGTACAGTATCGCCCGGCTCCAGCAAAGAAAAATATACGGCCATATTGGCCTGTGAACCGGAATGAGGCTGCACATTTGCATAGTCCGCTCCAAACAGTTTTTTTGCTCTGTTTATTGCGAGCGTTTCCGCCACATCAACATATTCACAGCCGCCATAAAATCGTTTAGCTGGATAACCTTCTGCATATTTATTGGTCAGGATACTCCCTTGCACAGCCATAACAGCCTTGCTTGCTACATTTTCAGAGGCTATCAGCTCAAGAGTATTTTTCTGTCTTGTAATTTCATTTTCAATGACAGATGCAATCTCAGGATCTATCTTTTTAACAACTTTTAAATCCACTTACATATTCCTAAATTTTGGTTATAAATTTTTGGATAATTATTCAGGTAAAAATCTATAGATTATTAAATTTTTCTATCCTTGCAAGATGTCTGCCTCCCTCAAAAGGAGTTTCAAGCCAGACACGGACTATCTCCATCGCCAGTGACTCTCCAATCACACGCGCTCCCATAACAAGAATATTTGAGTCATTATGACGTCTGCTCATTATGGCTGAAAACATATCACCGCAAAGAGCGGCTCTAACATTTGCGAATTTATTTGCAACCATAGACATGCCTAAACCTGTGCCGCACAAAAGAATGCCGCGCTCATAGGTTCCGGCAGATACCATGGAAGCAACCTTGATTCCAAAGTCCGGGTAATCAACCGACTTATCACTATCGGTTCCGGCATCCTCAACTTCTATTCCTCTTTTAAGAATAAATTCTTTGATCTTTCCCTTTAAATAATATGCCGCATGATCATTACCTATAATAATAGGAGATCTATTTTTATTCATTTTTAGAATTCCTGCATTAATAGTTTCGTTTTAATATAAACATATATTCTATATATTTCATAATATTATCGCAAGTAAAAATTTAGAGTTCGCTCAAAAAACAACATAGTTACCGGATTCCGGCATTCGCGGAATGATGATTTTATACGTGAAGGGCGAACACAAGGTTCGCCCCTACACAATTTTTTTATATAAAAGTGCCTAAAGTTTAAAGTGAACTAAAGTGCCTAAAGTTAAGAATTTCAATTAATTATATTTGTATTATTCCTAATCTGCACTTTTATTTTTTATTGTTCCCGTCAGAGCATGGGGGTTATATTCAGGCAAGGATTGTTGAACGGCCATTCCAATACGGGAGGTGGTATACGGTTTTTTGATAAACTGACCGGC
>JAGGWL010000209.1 GCA_021157555.1 Deltaproteobacteria bacterium
CTCTTCAAGCTGAGACTGGGTTATAATATTATCTGATAAAGAAAGCTGATATTTATCATTCAATGGCTTGATGGCAAAACCGGTCGCAATTACAATAGCGCCTGCTTTTTTCTCAATGATTCCGTCTTTATTTTCCAGTTTAAGACTAAAATCACCTGGAACACCGTTAACACCAACCAAATTGGTGCTGGTCAGGATTTCAATCTGGCTGTTGGATAATACCTTTTTTTCAAGGTCTTTAAGCTCTTCAATATCCTGCCCGCTTAATCCGGTCAGCAGCTCTGGTTCTTTTTGAATATCAACTTTGGAATTAGTCTCAAGCAGACATACCTTATATCCACAGTCGGCAATTCCCGAAGCCGCTTTTAAGCCTGCAACGCTGCCACCGACAACAAGCACTTCGGTATTGACTGTTATTTTTTTCATATCATTATTTATAATATCATTCATCCGCTCACCCCCAAATGTTTTAAAACTTCACCTGCAGCCTGGCTTGCGTGAGCCATGGAAGCCGGTATACTCTTGGGACCTTGCACAGTTCCGGCAATAAAAATACCATCTTTTAATGTAGAGGTTCTGTTTAGTTTGTCCGTGCATGCAAAAAAACCATCTATATCAAGATCAATGCCCAGCGTTTCCGATAATATTTTATTATCGCTGCCCGGCGTGATTCCGACAGATAATGCGACCATATCAAAAACATCTTCTACAGCCGAACCATCTTCATCATTCAAGTATCTCGTTCGCAGCTTGTCGCCTTCCATTGGATAAAGATCTACTGGTATATTCCGGATAAAATTAAATTCCTCTTTGCATTTATCATAAAAATGAAAAGCATTTTTTCCTGCATTCTGGATATCCATATAGAAAATTGTGATATCCGCATCCGGGTTTCTGAACTTTATGCCTCTGGCCATTCTTAGTGCATAAGGGCAACAAACTTGTGAACACCATAAATTCCCCAAATTTTCATCCCTGCTG
Organism: Deltaproteobacteria bacterium; assembly: GCA_021157555.1. GTDB lineage: Bacteria > Desulfobacterota > Desulfobacteria > Desulfobacterales > BuS5 > BuS5. The sequence continues at coordinate 982 of JAGGWL010000209.1, forward strand.
CCAACACACTGGATAAAAGCGATTTTTTGAGGTTCCTTGTTATCAGATGGCCTTACAATAAAACCATTTTCTCTTTTGATCCGCTCAAGGTCAAGACCGGTAACTATATTTTTAAATTTACCATAGCCATAAGTCCCTTTTTCCCCAGCATCAAAAGTTTTAAAACCACTGGCCAGGATTATGGCATCTACATCAATATTGCCTTCAAAACCTAATTCATTAAATTCAACTGCACCTTCAGGAATATTTGAACAAGCATTTTTATCCGTAATTACATAAAGAGGAGAGTTATTTTTTGAGAAGGCTTTTATTATACCTTTAGCATTCTGATCGTCCGGTAAAGCACTTTGTTTAAGGCTGACAGAATAGCCGTCATTTTTAGTAATCTGTTTAATTTCTGTCGCAAGATGAACTTGAATCCCAGGTTCATTAACCACATTCTGCAGCATTTCCTCGGCTGAACAGGCTCCGCATGTCAGGCATTCATCCGTGGCTTTGCAGCAAAACTGGATTGCATGCCCACCTAAAAAGCATGTCTTTTCAACCAGTATCACATTAATGTTGAATTTCGACAGCTCCCAGGCGGCAGTCAAACCGGCAATTCCACCCCCGACGACCAAAACTCGTTTATTCATATTACCCACTTGGAAACTCCTTTAATTTATGATTGATGGTTTTTTTTAATTACAAATCATCAAACGTCTATACTTTTGGTCTGGGCAGCACATTTGCGCGTTCAGCAATTTCAGGCACCTTGTGTTCCCATTCAATAGCCATAAGATGAACTCCGGCAACGCCTTTCATCTCTTTGAATTCTTCAATCTGCTCGCAAGCCATTTTTATACCTTCATCGGCCTGCTTTTTCTTTTCAACACCTTTGAGGCGATTAATAACATCATCAGGTACATCCATTCCAGGGACATTTTTTTTCATATATCTGGCCATTCCAAGACTTTTCATAGGGGTGACTCCGGCAAGGATGTAAACTTTGTCGGTAAGTCCCATATCATTAGCCTGTCTGATCCATTCACGCATTTTGTCCATATTGTAAATACATTGCGTCTGAATAAAGTCCGCTCCGGCTTTAATTTTTTTTGCCAGGCGGTGTACGCGCCACTCAAATGGATCTGCAAAGGGATTGGCTGCAGCTCCTATAAAAAGTTTAGGCGGTGTATCAATATCAGCTCCGCCGAGGAACTTTCCCTCGTCGCGCATTTTTTTAACCATGCCTATAAGCTGCATTGAGTCAATATCAAATACTCCTTTTGCCTGGGGATGGTCTCCGAATTGCTGATGATCACCGGACAAACAGAGGATGTTTCTGATTCCTAGGGCATATGCACCCAGAATATCGGCTTGCATGGCCAAACGGTTTCGGTCCCGGCATACCATCTGATAATTTGGTTCCAGGCCTTCCTGCATAACAAATATGGAAGCCGCCCAACTGGACATTCTGACCATGGCCGTCTGGTTGTCAGTGATATTAACAGAATCGACAAGCCCTTTTAAAAATCCGGCTTTTTTTTTAACTGCCTCAATATTAGCACCTCGAGGAGGCCCAACTTCACCAGTAAAAGCAAAATGTCCTGCTTCTAATATTTTTTCAAGATTGCTTTCTGATTTCATATCAAAATTTTCCTATATGGTTTATGATAACAGGGGTATATAAATAATGCCTCTTTCTCCACTGAATCCGGTTAAGATTGATAACGTTTTGCATAAGCCGGTTGAATGACTGTTCGGGGTGTCTGATTGCGCCAGTCAACAGGCTCACAGATTTCAAGAATATTTTCAAGCCGTCCCTGTTTTTCCAGTCTTTCATAAATTTGAAACCATGCACATGGCTGATCAGAGCTGATTTCACAATTCCCCTGATTTGTTCCGCCGCAAGGACCGTTAAAAAGGCTTTTTGCACACATGGTTACAGGGCATATTCCTCCGGTCATTCCAAGTACGCATGTGCCGCAGCCCCGGCATCTTTCCTCGTACCAGCCAACATCCCTGTTAACACCTATAAAAGTTGTATCAACTGCTGGGAAAACCGGTAAATGCGGAAATCTTTCAGCCAGAAACTGAATACCGGCACCACAGGCCATGGACAATAGAGCGTCATATTCGCCAACCACATCATCCAGTTCAGTTAAAAACTCCATATCGCATTGCCGTTCAACAGTAACTCCGCCAAATTTGATTTGTTCATTATCAACCCTGGCGGCAAGTTTAAGTTCGGAATTTAAAATACCTACTTCTTTTTCACCGCCGGCAAGGCAGACAGCGACACAAGTTCCACAACCTACTGTAAGAACTTTTTTGTAGCCCTTTAGCAATCCTTTGATTTCATCAAAGGGCTTTCTTTGCGCAACAATCATGAGTCCTCCTGTTTTAATCTCTCAATGATTTATATCGTTCAATAAAAAAATTTTTTCTAATATTAACCCTAAGATTATGTCATATAGTTTTAAAATGTCAAGAAAATTAAATTCTACAGGCAATCTTCTTAATAGGACGATAAGGATACCTGATAAATACAATCAAAAAAAATTTCTTGACATTTTAAAGGATATTATATAAAAC
>JAGGWL010000103.1 GCA_021157555.1 Deltaproteobacteria bacterium
AGATTTTAATTTTTTTTAAATATGGAAAGAGCTTCAAATCCACAAAGTCTTTTAAATTATCACCGCTTAATGCCTTGTGATGGTCGAGTTTGCCGTTTTTGGTTTTAGGTGTCGCCCATTTTTCCCATTTGTATTCATTTGAGATTATAGGTGTATATTCTTTCCCCGATAAATCCGCTTTGGTTTGTTTGTCTTTTTCAAGGTCGTCAAGATATTTCAGAAACAATACCCACGAGGTTTGTTCTACATAGTCGAGTTCACTGCTGCATCCGGCGTCTTTGTGCAGTATGTCATCTATGTTTTTAAAGGTTTGTTCAAACATTTGTATCCTTCATGAATTTTATTTATATCCGCTGAGTCTGTTGAGGGGCTAACGCGGCTGTTGAGCCGCGAAAATTGCAGTCGGCTCTAACGTCCTTGATAGGTGGAGCGTGAGACTGTCAAGGACGTTGGAGGAACTCGACAGCCGTGATAAGTTAACCGTGTGCGTAGCGCAACGGAGCTCACGGTCAACGGCTGAACCCAAGGGGAAGCGGGAATTGTGACAACCAATTTTAATAAATCTGAAGCTTGGACAGCAAATTTGAGCTTAGGGGAAACCCATGCTACCCGCTTGTCACTTGAAGCGACTTGTTGTAAAACTTTGCCAGATACAATGACCTGACCTAAATCTGTGCGCCTGCTTGGGGAAGTTATTTCGTCCCCGTTCCTTATGCATTTTGCAAAAGCCGCCTTTTTTTATACAATTTTTCCGGTTAATAAAATCATATCAAGCCCCCCGTGTGTGAATGGATGAGAGGAGCTGTAAGGCAAAATCTTTTTGGGAATTGCATTACGCGGGACAACAAGCGCATACTTCCATCCAGCATAACTTGCGCGCAGTTTATGCAAAATATCTTTAAGCAGTTTTTCACTTTTATTTTTATTCCCCATCCGCAGGCCATAGGGCGGGTTTAACATAACCACCCCGGTTTCCTCAAAAATATCAGAAGGTAGAAATGCAAAAAAATCTTTCTGCTCTGCCCTGGCTATTTCAGACAAATTATTTGCTTTTAAAATATCAGATAAACGGCTGCATGCTTCAAAATCAATATCAGAGGCAAAAATATGGCACGGGCCCTCAAGGGAAATTTTTTTTTCGGCTTCACGTTTAAGGTAGTCCCACTGGGCAGATTTAAAACACGGCCAGCTCATAAAAGCAAAGTCTCTGAACCAGCCAGGCGGGGTACTGGATGCCAACATGGCTCCTTCAATAGAAAAAGTGCCGGAACCACATAAAGGGTCAAGCAGAGGTGTGCCGGGCTGGTAGCCGGCAATCATCAGGGCCGCAACTGCTATGGTTTCCCGAATAGGAGCCGTATGATTATGCTTTTTAATGCCTCGTTTGTGGAGAAGTTCTCCACTGCTATCTATTGATATAAGAAAATTATCATTCTGGATCCTGATCAAAAGCTTTTGCTGCAAGTAATCCTTTTTTTCGCCAGGTGAGTCTATTATTGTGCTGAACCTGGCGGCGATACTTTTTTTAAAACAGTCCGCCACCGCTTTGGTATGATAAAGCCTTGAGTGTTTGGCAGTAACGCTTATTTCGGGCAGTATATTAGTTTTAAATGGTAAAAAAAGTTCCCAGGGAACCTGTAAGAGTTTTTTTTCAAGGACTCTGAAATTGGATGCTTTAAGTTTTCCTATGCGCATGAGGATTTTATTTGCCGTGCGCAGGTAAAGATTTGCTTTATAGCAATCCTGCATGCGGCCTGTAAATTCAACGCCGCCATCAACCATCTTTATTTCTTTAAAGGAGCCGGGAATATTATTTAATTCCTGATAGCAGACACTTTTCAATCCGGATGTTGTGGCTGCAAAAAACAGATGTTCTCTTCCAATAATTTGTCGTTTAATTCTTTTTTCAAATGAAGCAGATGTCATAATTATTGTTTATTTCGCCCCTGTTCCTTGGATTGAGCCTTTTTTTTGTTATCGATATTTTTTTTTACAATTTTGGCCCAGGAATCACGCAATGTTACAGTTCTATTAAAGACTGGTTTCTCTTTGGTAGAATCCTTCGCATCAACACAAAAATATCCTGTTCTTTCAAACTGAAACTTGCTTTCAGGCTCAAATTTTGCCAGGTAGGGTTCAACTCGGCAATCCTTCAGTATTTCAAGAGAGTTCGGATTTAAAACGCTGGATAATTCAGTTTCCCCGGTATCTTCAGGCCGTTCTTCTGAAAAAAGCCTGTCATAAAGTCGTATCTCTGCATTCAGTGAATGTGCTGCCGAGACCCAGTGAATTGTTCCTTTTACTTTGCGGCCATCAGGAGACGAACCTCCCCGTGTTTCCGGATCATAAGTACAATGCACCTCCAGGATTTCATCTGTTTCTGCATCTTTTACAACATCAACACATTTAATATAATATGCATACCTCAAGCGGACTTCGCGCCCTGGTACCAGCCGAAAAAATTTTTTTGGAGCTTTTTCGCGAAAATCATTCTGTTCAATATAAATAACTTTAGAAAAAGGAAGCTTTCTTGAACCCAGGCTGTCATCTTCCGGATGCAGCGGCCCATCCAGTTCTTCCACACGGTCTTCCGGATAGTTGTCAATGATAACCTTTAATGGCCGAAGAACGCCCATAACGCGTGGAACCCACTTGTTAAGTTCCTCTCGTACGGAATATTCCAGTAATGAAAGATCGACGACTCCTTCTTTTTTTCCAATCCCGATTCTTCTACAAAAATTTCGGATAGATTCAGGCGAATAACCTCTTCTTCGCATTCCTGCGATAGTTGGCATGCGCGGATCATCCCAGCCATTCACGACTCCTTGCTGCACAAGTTTCAAGAGTTGCCTTTTGCTCATAATCGTATAACTCAAATTAAGCTTGGCAAACTCTATCTGTTGTGGATGGCAATCAACCTCAAGCTCATCCAGAACCCAGTCGTACAATGGTCGATGGTCTTCATATTCCAGAGTACATAATGAATGCGTAATGCCTTCAATGGAATCGGAAAGGCAATGGGTGAAATCATACATGGGATATATGCACCATTTGACACCGGTTTGGTGATGTGCAATCCGCTTGATCCGGTAAAGAACAGGATCACGCATATTCAGGTTGGGTGAAGCCATATCAATTTTTGCGCGCAGGACATGAGATCCATCTTCAAATTCTCCCGCCCGCATCCGTGCAAAAAGGTCAAGATTTTCTTCAATAGATCGTGTTCGGAAGGGGCTATTGTTGCCAGGTTCTTTTAATGTCCCCCTGTATGCCCTGATTTCATCAACATTCAGGCTGCAAACATATGCCTTATCCTTTTTTATCAGTTGAACAGCATAATCATACAGTTGTTCAAAGTAGTCAGAAGCATGGCGCAATCTGTCTTTCCAGTCAAAGCCAAGCCATCTTATATCGGCCTTGATTGCTTCCATATATTCAACTTCTTCTTTGCTTGGGTTGGTATCATCAAATCGCAGATAACAAATGCCATTTGGATGCTCTGCTGCAACGCCAAAATTCAAACATATTGATTTGGCATGCCCCATGTGCAAGTATCCGTTAGGTTCAGGAGGAAATCTTGTTACCACCCTGCCGTTATTTTTATTTTCTTTAAGGTCTTGCTCTATAATGGTACGAATAAAATCAGATTGTAGAGATTCTGATTCAGACATATTATTCACCGTTCCTTATTAATATTTGTTATATAGCTCAATATATAAGCTTGCATTAAGCATTTTGCAAGCGGCTTTGGAAAAAATAGAAAAAATCATCATTTTTTCGTTGTTTCATTTTTTTAAGGACTGGATAAATCTCAATGTATAAATATTATTTGTTTACATTTATGTTTTTTTTATTTAATTACCCATTTAAAAACTGGTATCTGGCATTGAGCAGTTGCATTTTAAAAAAAAAGGGATATTCTTTACCTTGTTTTGATCAGCGATGAAATTGATCTCATATTATCCCGAAGGGATTAGGTCGTATAGCCGGTGGTTTTAGCCACCGGTATGAATGAGAGATACACACCCTTTTTCAAGTCCTGAAGGGACGGCGTATTTTCTTCAAGTCCAAAGGTGTTCGTTATATTCAACCTGATGGCGTTTAAGAATCCGGATAAATTTCTTTGACAATACCACTCATATACCACAGATAAAGCTCATCCCTGATTTCTTGGATAATCATTGGTTCCCGTGCTTTCATGCTGAATACCACGTGATAAATTAGATTGGTTAATGTGCTTCCCATAAATTATTAATGTGTTTGTTAATTTTTTAACGTCGTCCTTTTTACCGGTGGTTAAAACCACCGGCTATACGACGTTTCCCCTTCAGGGAAATTTAAGATAAAATAAACTAAATTTTGTTTAAAAGACCTGCTCAATGTCAGCTGGTATCGACAGACATTTATATAAATCAGGAAAAATAATGAAAAAGAAAAAAAACAAGAAAAAGAATAAGTCAAGGAAATCCGGAAATAAAATCTGGAAATTTTTTGTTTCCGTCAAGCTTACAGTTGTGGTGCTTCTAACTCTTGCGGCTACCTCGGTAATTGGAACATTTGTACCACAGAATGCATCTCCAGGCGCCTATATAAATACTTTTGGTGAAATTCCATGCAGAATATTCAGTTTTCTTGATATTTTTGATATGTACCATTCCTGGTGGTTTTGTTTTTTGCTTTTACTGCTAGGCATAAATATATTGATCTGTTCAATTGACAAGCTTTCTTCCGTATGGAAAATAATATTTATAAAAAATCCAAAATTCAATCTTTCAAGATATAAAAAGCTATCTTCAAAAAAAGATTTTGTCGTCCAGCAAACTTCCTCTGCGCTGCGGGAAAGCTATCAAAAATTTGTTTCAAAAAACTTTAAGTATATCAAAATTAATGATCTTGAAAATGGTTTTTATATTTTTGCAGAAAAAGGGCGCTGGACGCGCCTTGGTGTTTATTGCGTGCATTTAAGCATTCTGTTATTGTTGCTGGGAGGATTAATTGGTTCTATTTTCGGATTCGAAGGACGTGTTAATATAACCGAAGGTGAAACTGCACAGAATATCAGACTAACTCCAACCGGAGCAAAACATAAACTGGATTTTGCAATAAAGTGTGATTTTTTTAAAGTCAATTTTTACGATTCTGGCGCACCCAAAGAATATCGATCCGGTTTAACCCTGATAGAGGACGGCAAACCTGTTTTACAAAAAGAAATTAAAGTTAACACCCCTTTGAGATACAAGGGAATCAATATATTTCAGTCAAGTTATGGCTCCAGTCCACCAAAATATGCAGCCTTAAATTTTGTTAGCAGTAAAACCGGATTAATGTATCATGAAAAAACTTTTTTTGAAAAAGAGACAAACTTGCCTGAAGGTGCCGGTAGATTGATTGTAAAAAAATTTACACGATCATCCAGCTTTATGGGGCATAAACTTGGTGAAGCATTTTTGGCTACCCTGCTCTTTGATAATAAGGAGCCCGTTGAAATAACGCTTCCAGTACGTTTTCCAAGCTTTGACAGAATGAGAAAAGGCGCTTTAATTATTTCGGCAGATTCGCCTCCGTATTATACAGGGCTTCAGGTTACATACGATCCTGGCGTGTGGATAGTTTATACAGGATTTATCCTCATCATTATAGGTTGCTGGATAACCTTTTTTATGTCGCATCAAAGCCTTTGTATTGAAGTAACACAAAAAGGCGCAAAAAGCAGTGTCATGATCGCAGTAACCGCAAACAAAAACAGATTTGGAATGAATAACAAAATTAATAATCTTGCCCGAAAATTACAATTGATTAAAAGCCCTAAAGAAAATAAGGAAATTCAATGAACAGTTCAACTTTGCTTTCTCTGTCAACATTCATTTACGCTTTTGCAGCATTTTTCTATGTTGTAGCGCTAATTTTTGAAAAACCGGTACTGCTAAAACCAGGGAAATGGACGGCAATAGCAGGCTGCATCGGCAATGCTGCCGGGATCGGTCTGCGCTGGATAGAATCATACAAGCTTGGCATCGGTCATGCGCCGCTTACCAATCTTTATGAGTCCCTGATTTTTTTTGCACTGGTTATTATTATTCTCTATTTGATAGTCGAGCAGAAATACAAATATAATATGCTTGGAGCTTTTGTAACTCCCCTTGCATATTTTGCTATGGCTTATGCGTCTTTGTCCCCGAATATTAGTGATCGTATTCAGCCATTGATACCTGCACTGCAAAGCAATTGGCTGATTGCACATGTTGTTGCATGCTTTATTGGATATGCTGCGTTTGCAATCTCGTTCGGAATCAGCTTTGTTTATCTGTTTAAAAAGAATACTCAGGATTCAACATCATTTTTTGATCGTCTTCCTGATTCCGCTATCCTTGATGAGCTGAATCATCAGATGATAATCTTTGGTTTTCTTTTTCTTACAGTGGGAATAATAACCGGCGCTGTATGGGCAAACTCTGCCTGGGGGCGCTACTGGGGATGGGATCCAAAAGAAACCTGGTCGCTGATCACATGGTTTATTTATGCAACATTACTGCACGCCAGAATGATGCGGGGATGGACAGGTAAACGAATAGCCATGCTTTCCATCATAGGCTTTATGGGCGTTATGTTTACCTATTTTGGTGTTAATTACCTTCCGGGTCTGCACAGTTATGGAGTTCTGGAAAAAACGATTTCTCCTTGACAAAATAATCGTTTTAATATATGTATATTTGTATACTCATTCACAATGCTGGAAATATTTAAAAAAAGTTCAAAATTATAGATTTTCAGATTTTGTCCCCCCTGTTCTCATTTCTGAGGAATCTTGAAATGTATAAATCATCAATAATAGATGAGGTTTTAATGGAGAGTCATAAAGATCAAACCGGTAAAATTTCAACAGATATTGCTGCGCATGAACCAACATCCAAAAAGGGTGACGGAGCCAGCGGATTTATCATTCTTTTTTTTATCGCAGGATTTTTGGCCAGTCTTATTATCGGGTGGATAGCCTTTCCAAAACTCCTTTATTCACAAAAAAAACAGCCTTTTGATTTTAGTCATGTTGACCATATGGAAGCTGTTGATGATGGTTGTGAAAGCTGCCATTTTTTTCGTGATGACGGAAGCTTCGCAGGAGTTCCCAAACTTGAACAATGCACTGATTGTCATGAAGATGCGCAAGGGGAAAGCGAGGATGAAGCTATATTTGTAAATGAATATGTCGCCAAAGAAAAGGAAGTGCCCTGGCTGATATATTCAAAACAGCCCGATTGTGTTTTTTTCTCTCATGTCGCTCATGTAAAAATGGCGAAAATGGAATGCTCCGAATGTCATGGTGATATTGGAAAATCAGAACATTTGAAGCCTTATGAAGAGAATCGCCTTACCGGTGTCAGCCGTGATATATGGGGGAAAAACATCGCCGGGTTCAAGAAAAACACCTGGGACAGGATGAAAATGGATGACTGTTCGGAATGTCATGTTAAAAAAAATGTAAAACAGTCAAGCGTTCAGACCAAAAAAGGTGGATGCTTTGTCTGTCATAAGTAAAGCGACAACAAAAAAGTTATTTCGTCCCCGTTCCTAAAGCTATAATTTTTGCTTTTTGAGGTTATATTATGAAAATTGACAGAAGAAGTTTCTTGTCATTAATTGTCGGAGGAGCAGCAGGAACAGCCCTTAGTCCTCTCCCCTGGAAAATGATGGATGACAGTGCAATCTGGACACAAAACTGGCCATGGACTCCGGTTCCGGAAGTTGGAGAAGTTACTAATATAAATTCTGTATGTTCATTATGCGCCGGCGGTTGTGGCATTTTTGTAAAAAAAATAGATAACCGGGTTATTAAAATAGAAGGGAATCCTGATTCCCCTGTAAATAAGGGTGGAATCTGCAGCCTTGGATTAGCGGGGCCCCAGCTCCTCTATGGACAGACAAGAATAAAGACACCCATGAAGCGTGTCGGTAAACGCGGTGAAAATAAATGGGAAAATATATCTTGGGATGATGGAATTAAAGAGGTTGCTGAAAAACTGGGTGCCCTTAGATCAAAAGGTAAGGCATCAACAGTTGGTGCTATTCTGGGCAGGGACAAAGGTACTATATATGGTTTGTTTGAAAGATTCTTAACAGCTTATGGATCGGCTAACCTGATGCATATGCCCTCCATGTTAGACGCCTGTAATATGTCCACTCATTTCATGAATGGTGTGCAGGGCTTAACCGGATTTGATCTGGAAAATTCTGATTTTATATTAAGTCTTGGAAGCGGCCTGCTGGATGGCTGGGGTTCTCCTGTGCGTATGTTTAAAGCAAACAGCACCTGGAAAGAGAACAAGGTCATGGTTGTTCAGGTTGAACCGCGTCTTTCCAACACAGCCGCTAAAGCAGATAAATGGCTGCCGATAAAACCTGGCACAGAAGCAGC